>JBGSMR010000013.1:0-12338 GCA_041740065.1 Chthoniobacterales bacterium | reverse complement strand
ATTGCGGAATTGCTATATCGAATGTACGCAGCCGAATTCCGCGCTGCCGACATGCTACCGGCAACTGCTTCAATGAAGACCTATCCGCCTGCTGCCGATACCATTCCCCTTGTGCAACCGACGTTTGTGTGACAAGACGATATTCCTACATGAAAAACCTCGTCCTCTTTCATCATGCAGATTTCGCTGCACCCATAGGGGATCACATCATGCCAATGCGCAAATTTGCGATGGTTGCAGAGGCGGTATCTTGGGAGCCCAATATCGAGGTCCACGAGCCAGCCCCCGTTTCCCATGAGGATCTGGTTCGTGTGCATGATCTCGCATATGTTCAAGCTGTGAAAACTGGGCGCCCTCGCGAGTTGGCTGAGGCTCAGAAATTTCCTTGGACGGAGTCGCTGTATCCCTCGGTTTTGTTGACCAATGGCGGGGTGTATGCAGCCGCCGATCATGCGCTGGAAGCCGGTGCCTCTGGTGCGCTTGCCAGCGGATTTCATCATGCAGGTCCCACTAGCGGCGAAGGGTTTTGCACCTTCAATGGACTCGTCGTCGCACTTGAAAAATTACGTGCTGCAGGAAGGATTCGCACTGCGGCGGTGCTCGACATGGATCTGCACTACGGCAATGGCACAGCAATGCTTGCTGAATCTCGCGACTGGTTGTTTGCACTATCCATCTACGGAAGCGATTACTGGAACAACCAACCATGGCCCGACGTGACCGAGCGGAAACACCCCATGGGGATGCATCATGCCTCTCGCCCGCTCCCGGCAAGTTGTCATGGATTGGAAATGCTGGCGGTGCTCAATGAATCGCTCCCGATGTTGCTGAGCCATGGCAAGCCAGATATTCTCCTGTATCAGGCGGGAGCCGACCCGCTTCGCGATGATCCGTATTCTCCGCTTGATCTCACGGAGTACGATCTCCGAGAGCGGGATCGCGTCGTCTTTGAGTTTGCGAAGGAAAACGAGATTCCTATCGCGTGGGTTCTTGCCGGGGGATACTCGGAGGACGTCTCGAAAGTCGTCAATGTTCATCTGAACACCGCGAAAGTGTGTCGGGATATTTATTTCCCGATCGAGTAAAAGAACCCGGTGGGATGCCAATGGTTGTCTCGACTTGATGTCGATTCGCTACGGTTTGGGATCTAGCTGTTCAAGCAATTGTCCATAGGCTTCGTCGATCCGGCTGCCGGTCTGGGCCTCAAGGCGCGCCGACGCGATCTCTTCGCGTAGCGCTGGAGCGGTGTCCGCAGTAACATTCTCTACCCGGGTCGCGAGTCGGCGGTAGTTTTTGAAGTCGAGGATATATGATTGAATCAGCGGCTTGTATGTATTGATCCAATCATTTGGCGGGGCAGCTTTTGCTTCGTCAAATGCTTCGAGCATCACCCCTGCGTCCCCGATCGCGCCCATATTCCAGTCTTTTAATCCATAAACAAGGATAGCAAATGAGTCATAGTTGTTTCTTTCGTAAACTCGGATTGTGCCAGCAGGCACGGACTGATCGGAGCGAGCGAGGCGGCCCATTTCGACGAAAAAATTTGCCAATCGTTGATCTTTTGGATCGGTGCTGAAGAGCCCCCGTTTTTCAAGATCTTCGAATGCCTCATTCGCTTCACGCGTATTGCCTTCGAACAGTCTGGCAAGTCCCATGTTTGCGATCGCCCAGTTTAATGTGGGCTGCGACGTCGTGGCCCCGGCCACCGTGGAAAAGGTCCCCGCTGCTTCGGTGAAATTCCCTTTTGCAAGGGCGCTTTTGCCAGAAGTAATCATTCCGTCGATCTCTCCGGACGTTAGAGCTGCTGCCGTGGTGGCGCCGTCTTGTCGCGGGAAGATTTCGTCTCGATACACAAAAGTCAGCACTCCTGCGCCGATCAATACCAGGAGCGTTATGCCCCAGATGATACCCATCACATTGCGGCTGTTGTCCGACTCAACAATGCCCCGTTCTTTTTTCTGGATGGGTGCCTGAGCGCGCTCTAGGAGTTTCTGTTTCGCATAGGTCAGGTGCCCAATCAATTCCTCATAGCTGGCGTAGCGGCCATCGGGATCTTTATGGAGCATCCGATTGACAACATAGGCTGTCTCGCTGGAGACGTCCGGCGCAAAGGCTTGAAGGCTTACTGCCTGGCTCTTAATATGCTTGAGTGCCACCATGGATGCCGTGGATGCTTCAAAGGGAGGGCGACCTGCAATAGCGTGAAACAACGTTCCGCCAAGACTGTACATATCGCTGCGAAAATCTTCTGGGCGGTTATCCAGCTTTTCGGGAGCGATGTAATACGGCGTACCCCAGATCTCGCCCTGCTCTTGCGCCTGCTCGTCGAGCAGCACCGCAAGGCCGAAGTCCACGATCTTGGCGGTGGATGCATCTGCAAATAATATATTTCCCGGCTTCACGTCGCGGTGCAGGAGTCCGCGATCCAGAGCAGCCTGCAGCCCTTGGGCGACTTGGATTCCCGTATTCAACGATTGCAATTCACCCACCCGACCTTGCAGCCCCATCAGGTCATCCAGTGATCCTTTTGGGACGAGCTCCATCGCGAGGTAAAATAGCCCATGGTCCTCACCGAAGGAGAAAACTTTCACCACGTGCGGGTGGTTGATCGACGCTGTGATGCGTGCTTCTTCAGCCAATTTCTTGTAATCCACTTCCTGCGCACCCGCGCCTTTTTTAAGGATCTTCAGTGCGACTTGGCGTTGCAAATTGAGATCCGTCGCACGAAACACCGATCCCATGCCGCCTTCGCCAAGAAGTTCTTCGAGTTCGAAATGGTGAAACTTTTTTCGTACCCGCTGGCTGGCTCCGCAGTTCGGACAATCGATCTCGCTGAATGGCGCAAGGTCTGATACATCAAGCATCTGACCGCATGCATGGCACGTCTCGATGACTTGGGATGGAGGCTCGCTCATCACTCCAACTATCGCCAAACTTAACCCGGCAGCAAAGCTCAAAAATGCAATCCACCGCTAATATCGAATCCCAAGAAGAACCGCCGCTCACTGTGGCCCCCGAGCAGGCAGGCGAGCGACTCGACCGCTTTGTTGCCGACCGCGTCGGTGACCTCACGCGCAGCCGCATCCAAACGCTCATTCGGGAGGGTTGCATTTTACTCAATGGCGCCACTACTCGCCCGTCGGAATCTCTGCACACCGGCGATGTGGTCACCATCCATCTTCCCGCGTCTCGCCCGGTGGAAGGCATGATTTCCGAGGATATCGCACTCGATATCTTGTTTGAGGATGAAGTGATGCTCGTTATCAATAAACCTCCGGGTATGGTCGTCCATCCGGGAGCCGGTGTGCCCTCTGGCACCGTCGTCAATGCGCTGCTCCATCACACCGGAAGCTTGTCAGTGATCGGTGGTATCGAGCGTCCCGGTATCGTCCACCGCTTAGATCGGGAGACTAGCGGATGCCTCGTGGTTGCGAAAAGTGACACCGCTCACCAACGCTTGGCCGAGCAGTTTGCCGGCCGCACTATCGAAAAAACCTATCTTGCCATCGTAGATATTAAGCCACCGCGTGCCACGGGCACGATCACCGCTGGAATTGCTCGGCATCGGGTAAATAGACAAAAAATGACCGTTTCCGAACGACCCGAAGCGCGCCCTGCGGAGACGACGTATAAGGTCTTGAAAGCAGACGATGGGCTTCATTTGCTCGAGTGCAAACCCAAGACCGGCCGAACTCACCAAATTCGCGTCCACCTAAAACATCTGGGCTGCCCGATCGCTGGCGATCCGGTTTATGGAAAACGCGGGAACTTCGCGCGTCACCTGTTGCACGCATGGCAGATCACATTCGATCATCCAGTCACCGGAATTCGCCAGATGATCACAGCTCCAGTGCCCACCGATTTCCCGCTCGCCCCGTGACGCCTCAATTCGCATACTTTCTGTAATGGATTCAATCTCCGATGCTGTTGAACAGGTGCTTCCGATGTTGCGCCGCGTGAGCGGGCAATTGGGCCCGATACCGTCCGCCTCTGCCGCTGCGCTGGATCGTGTGGCTGCCGCCGCACGCGACTCCCGCAGCGTGTCCCGACGCCTGATTGTGCCGTGCGAAGATGTCCCGGTCACACCGGAAAATGACGCTGCAATGACATGGACTTGGGAATCGCTTGAACAGGCGGTCACCACTTGCATCAAGTGTCCACACCTCGCTGTTTCACGAACCCAAGTCGTCTTTGGCGCAGGCCGTCGAGATGCGGCATTGTTGTTCGTCGGTGAAGCGCCTGGCATAGATGAGGATGCTGCGGGCGAGCCATTCGTCGGTAAGGCCGGAGAACTCCTCACGAAGATTTTGTCTGCAATGACTTTGGCGCGGGACGATGTATTCATCACCAATGTCCTGAAGTGTCGTCCAGACATGCCACCGGGCACCATGGGAAATCGCAAACCGCGAGCCGATGAAATGGCGACTTGCCTCCCGTGGCTCGGCGAGCAAATACACCTTGTTCGTCCGCGTGTCATCGTCGCGCTGGGCGCCACCGCAATCCAGGGATTGCTTGATGATCACCGCCCAATCGGCGGATTGCGCGGACAATGGCTGGAGTATCGTGGCATCCCCGTCATGCCGACCTACCACCCGAACTATCTTCTCAAAAATCAATCGGTCTCCGAGAAACGCAAAGTATGGGAAGATATGCTTGCGGTGATGGAGCGACTGGAAATGCCAATCAGCCCCAAACAGCAACGCTTCTTTTCTTCGTAGCAGCCCGGCCTCCGCATCGAGACCCGACTCCTGTCGTCACCGCTGCTGCATCCACAGGTTTGCGGCGGCACTTACGCCCACGCCAAGACCACCTGCTAAGATCGACTGATAGAGCGTGATCGGACCGCTGCTTTCCATCAGCCAGCCATTGGGTGTGGCATGCTGGGTCATAACCATCGGCCCGAGATGCTTCGAGATCGTTTCTGTCTCGGGAAGTTTCTGGATGTCGACCGCCTTCGCCACGTCAGGAGACATCGCCGCCCCGAAGATGATCATTGGCCGAGCCGTGTTGTAGATCCGCTCAAAAATCGTCTGCGTGTCAATAAACATAAAACTTTGTGATTCTTTTCCCCACTGGTCAGACACCGATTGGAACGCCGGCGAGTTTGCCAGTGTTTCCTGTCCGGGGGCGCGGTTCAGGGCAGTTGCCAACGCGGATCCCGTGAGGGCTGCCACCAGGTGATTGTCGCTTACCGCAACCGCCGGATCAATGAGTGGAATCCCTGGAATTTGGAAGTTAAACACAGTTGCTCCTTGGCGCTCACTGATCGTGACTGTCGGCGCAAATTTCTCCACCACGCCCCGTGTCATTCCCTCGATCGCTGGACGATCCTTGATCGATACGGCGACCAGCGCCGTCGGGAACATTGCATTCGAAGGCCAATTGGCAACAACCATGCTCTCATCGCCGAATATCTCGGGCAACTTTTTTAGATCAATCCCGTTCTCAGCCAAAAAGCCCGACATCTCCGGCGGGAGAGATGCGATGTAGGCATCGGAGGAAAGCGTCCGCCAATCCTGTATCCCTTCAAGGAAGAAAATATCCTGTGGAGAAGTAAACTCCAGTCCTCCCCGGTCGATCGTTGGCATCTCGGGGATTTCTTTCCATAACATAAAAATCCGCTCGACTTGATCGACTCCAGAGAATGCCAGAGACCCGCCCATTGCTGAAATCTGACGGATTTGCTCGAGTTGTGCCGGATTCACCGCAGCTCCCTGCGCCTGCCCTACGGTTAGCAACAAATCCAGAAACGGCGCTGTTTCAGCGAACCAGATCATTTCCGCTGTCCGCGACAACTCGCCTCGCACCGTGCGGAAGTTTTCTGAGGTCGCCAGCGACGGGGTTGTGTTCCGCCCAGCTACTCGATCCAGTGCATCTTTGAGCGTTGCGAGGTCGTTCGATAGAAATCCCCAACTGGTGTGCGATCCGGTGAAGAGCGATTGTTCTCCAGATTGGATTTGGATGATCGTTGACCCGGCGTGCTCGATCTCGGTCCGCACTGCACCAGGCGCGACGTTCATCACCTCGCGATGGAGGCGGTCAATCGCTTCCTCGTAATCCTTCTTGCTGCCAAAATATTGAAATCCAAAAAGCCCATTGCCGCCTGCTTCGCTCACCGAGCAAAGCGCCGCGAAGATACGTCCGGGTTTGAGACGGGACAGGATGCCCGCAGCCTCGTCCAGTCCGCCTTGGCCGATCAGTCCCAGCGGGCGTTCCAAAAATGCTTGCATCGTCGGCTCGGCGCCGATTTTTGCCAGTGCCGTTTGGTTCCACCGAATGCCGGATTGTACTAAATCTGGAAACGCTACAAATGCCACTGCATTTGCGGGGACGATCTCTGCACTGTCAGTCACGCCGTAGCGGCTCAGGACATACCAAATCGAAGCGCCAACGAGCACTAAAACAAACACAAGAATCAAAAGGATTTTTTTCATCGCGGCGATACGTTTCGCCTCAGACGATGAGAATGTCGAGCAACAATCCCATTGCAGAAGCAAGGTTGTAAGGATACCCTAGAGGCCTATGGAAACATCGGAAATCAAAGAATACCTCAAACCCGTGTGCAGCGCTTACAATCGTGAGAACCTTAAGATGGTCTCTGACGTCTGCCTATACCTCGGGTTTCTTTCAATCATTGCCTCAGTGGTCACTTGGTTCACCGCATCCCGCGAGAATCGGGCCTACGGCGAACGATTCGGAATCTTTATCGGCCTATGGGTGCCCAGCTTCTTCATCCTGTCGAATCGGCTCTCCCGCAAGGCAGACGAAATCTGCGAGTGCGACGACGAAGAATAGACTTCAGTTACATGCTCCGGCCGCATGCTCCAGATCGATGGAGGATGCGTGCAGGGAGCATCATTCAGTGCCGCAAGAGGGAATAACACCATCGTTTCCCTCTCGTGGCATTGTTATTTTATCGCTATTTGGTTCAGACCAATGCTGAGTCGTATTTCTGCCGATTATGAATGTTATCTCCCGTGTTTTCCTCGTGTGCTCCCTCGGTTTCGTTTTCGTCACCTTTCAAGGTGAGGCCAAAGAACAGGTGCTGTTCTTTGAGAAAATTGAACCGGATGCAATTCGCACTGTTAAATTAGAGATCATCGGCAATCAGGTGTCCGGCTCAGATATTTGGCAGCCTACGGACGGCCACGGTGCCAGTGGATCTCTCAATGGGACAATCGAGGGTGATCGCATCCATGCGAAATACGATTACTTCATTGAAGGATCGGAGCAGTCCGAAGAGCGGATTTTTAAACTCCAAGGCGATAAACTTTTTATAGGCGAGGGAGAACTCATGGACCCCGAGGACAATGGCCACTTGGTCCTCAAAAATGCGAAGAATGTCACTTTTGAAAATTCGCTCGCGCGGGTTTCTGTGACAGAACCCGCCATCGGATCTCCGGACCGTAAAGCGATCATGGATGCCATGCGCGTTCCCGTTGCTAAACAAATTGGCCAACCCGTTGAGTTTACGGGAATTGTCCGCGCAGCCAAGGACTGGGCCAGCTTCTCCGGAAACGTTGCCACCAAGGATGGTAAATCTCCCAAACAAGAAGACGCCCAAATCGCGTTAGAGATGGATTTTTTTGCTCTCCTTAAGCAAACCTCAAGCGGCGGGTGGGAGGTGAAACATTCCGGATTCGCGGGAGATATCGGGGTGATTGAAGAAGCAAAAAGTTTGAACCCGAAAGCGCCATGGGTCTTGTTTCAATAGCACTCGAACGGATCGGGGCAAAGCAATCGGCGGCACAGCGTCTGCGCCATGGTTTTTCAAAGTGACTCCGGCGGGATCGATTGCGCTAACTGAAAGCCAGCTCGCGGACGGAGTCTTTGATTAAATGAAGCAGGTCTCGGTGAAATCCGGGATAAGAGACAGCAATGCAATCTGTATCATGGATTAGGGTTTGTTTTTCGCTCGCCAATAATCCGGCGATAGCAAAAGCCATAGCGATTCGATGGTCTCCATAGGACTGGAGTTCGGCGCCGTTCAGGTTTCCCGTTCCGTAAATGGTCATTCCATCTGGAAGCTCGTCCACTTCGACGCCCATCTTCTGCAAATTGGTGACGGTCGCGGTGATCCGGTCACACTCCTTAATTCGCAAGGCACTGGCACCACGGATGGTGGAAACTCCCCGAGCCTTTGCCGCTAAGACGGCCAAAAGTGGAATTTCATCAATCAAGGAGGGAAGATCGGTGGCTTGAACCTGAAAGGGACGAAGTTGATCTCCGCGGATATCCAGATTGCCGAACCATTCTCCCTCATCGCACGAGATAACCTCTTCTCGAATGCCAGCTCCCATATGGAGCAGGGCGTCCACGAAGCCCAGACGCCGTCGATTTAATCCTACGTTGTGTAGAATGATTCGTGATCCTTGGAGCGGTGCTGCCAACGCCATCCAGAAAGCTGCACTCGATAGATCGCCAGGAATCGTGACAGCGAAAGACTTTGGTATCTGGCCACCTTCTACGCTTACAGTGCTCCCGTCCGTTTCCAATCGAATGCCTGCGAGCCGCATGGCTCGTTCGGTGTGATCACGGGTGGGCAGATCCTCGGTCACACGGGTAGTCCCGCGGGCTTGCAACCCTGCGAAAAGGAGCGCACTCTTAAGTTGAGCGCCCGCCCTATCGGGTGCAAAATTTCGTCCTATCAGTGCACCTCCAGAAACTCTGAGTGGTAGATCTTTTTCTCCATTGGAAGGGAAGATGGCTGATCCCATCTCCCGGAGCGCAGCGGCCACGTGCTCCATCGGCCGACGCCGTAACGAATCATCTCCGTCAATACTTGCGGCAAAAGGTTGCCCTGCCAAGATGCCCATCAGCAACCGCGCAGTTGTGCCGGAATTCTCACAATCCAGTGTCTGCGAAGGCGCAGAGAGCTTTCCTCCACAGCCGAAGATCGTCACGGTGCCTGGCTCTAGTTCTTCATGAGCAATGCCGAGCTGGGAAAGGATTTTGAGAGTAGCGCGACAATCGCGCCCAGCGGGAAAGTTGCGCAGACAGGATGCGCCCTGGGCCAGAGCGGCGAGGAGGGCAACGCGGTGCGAGATGCTTTTATCTCCAGGCACAGTGATGTCTCCGATGACGGTCCGAAGAGGATTTACCGTTAGGTTCATGCTAAATGGAGCTATGAGAAAGCTTTGCCTGAGGCCTCTGGTTGAAAAAGAATCTCATCGACCCGAAACCGACTTTGGCCCCCTGGCATGTTCCAGGTAAAAGTGTCACCTTTGCTGTATCCAAGCATGGCGGTGCCCAACGGAGCTAAAATGGAAATGCATCCTGTTGATAGGTCAGCCCGTTCGGGTAGAACGATGGTCATCTCCAGATATTCGTTTGCTTCGAGATCCCATAGCCGCGCCCGGCTGTTAAGGGTGATCACATCGGGAGAAATTTTCTCCGGAGGTTTTATTTGTGCCTTATCCAGTTCCGCAGATAACGCGTCGATGCAATTCTTGTCTTCCGGGCGAAGCCGTGACCTGTCGCGGAGGAGTTCCTTTAATTTGTCGAAGTCGACCTGAGTGATTTGGATGGTTGGTGTAGTCATGGTGTTTGGGTTGGTTGGTAGAGTTAGAAGTTCGGAATGCTCCCGGGGAGATGGTCAGCAATCCGCGAGTGATCGGGAGTTGATCTGGTGGGGACGATGGGGGAAATCAGACTTGGTCTGGATAAAGAAGGTCCAGACTCTGATCTGGTGGTTTGGGAGGATCGATCTCCCCGCCGAAGTCAGGGGAATTCGAAAGATCTCAACCGTCGGAAATGAAAAAGTCTCCGGCGACAGGCAGGAAGTCCCTCTTTTGAGGCACCAAAAAACGCGGTTGTCAGCGAGCGCGAAAGACCGCAGGCAACCGCTTAAGACGGGAAAATACGTTCGAGATCGACTTGAGCGTCGATGGTTCTGGGGCGCACCTCGCCGAAACCGCTTGCGATGAAGCGATGGCTTGTTTGGTGCGTCCTTTTGAACATTCTTCTAACGTAGTCGAATTATCTGATTGGTCAACGTTAAGAGTTCTGCGCGTCCTTCTTGAACACGGCGAGCGAATCAAACACGTGACTCGGGAGAGGAGGATCCAGAGATATTCTTCCAGTTTTTTAGCGACCGCTCGCCGTGTGAGCAATTTCTGGAATCTGCTCGGACTTCATAATTTGCGGAGCTAATTCCCGGATGGCATCAAGCAAGAAAGCTTTGGTTTCTGGCGCGTCTTTTCCGCCGGGAACAAACCCCGCCAACACAGGTGCACTCACGATGACGTAGGCCCACCGGTGGTTGGTATTGTGTAGAAGAACGTCCAAGTTGGTTTTTGCGATCCGGACAAGATGACTCGGAGTGGTGGTGCCATAGCCGACGAACCAATAGGAAAAAAACTGGGTGAGTTCACGCGTCTCATTTCCGACCTGCACAGGGATCGAAATTGTTAGCATGGTAACGCTGAGGTCTTCGCCGCTAGCCATCGGGACTTTTACTGTTTGGCTGGATTTGATAGTCCATCCCTGACCGGGCAGACAGACTTCAGGCCGGTGAATGCTGCGTTTTTCGGCTCCTGCAAGAACGATTTGTGCGTTCAGACGGAGTTCGTGCTTATTGTCGTAGGACATTTTTGCAAATTCCGTATCCGGCGGAAGAATCACTCGTTCGGCTTCTGAGACCTCTTGCTTCAATCCCTCCAACCCCACGAGTTTTTCCGGGAGGTTCATTACCACTCCGGTTTTCGGTGAAACATCCAAAGCGCGGCTGGTAATGCAGAAGTAGATGCCAGCACCGAGAATCAGCGCTGCTACAATACTGCGGATGGTGAGTTGGGTTAAAGAAGTTCCGAACATAGGGATAGGGTGAAACGTCGTCCGAATTACTGGGAAAGCAAGCCCGCGAATGCATCGCGGTCTCGGCGGATAGGCATTCGCCTCAATACTGTGGCTTTCATGCAGGCTGGACCGGAGTTTGCGACAGAATTGCTTTGTGGTATTCTTGAAGGCATTTGACCGTGAGCGGTCGGGTGCGCGTAGCGCGGATGGCGTCCACGCTGGCGCGCGCTCCGCGGACGGTTGTCATGGTCGCGATGCGGTTTGCCACTGCGGCGCTTCGAATAACGACCTCGTCTTTTCGGGGTTGCTGTCCGCTGGGCGTATTAATAATGAACTGGATTTCTCCATTTTTGATCATGTCGAGCACGTTCGGACGACCTTCGCCGAGGCGGAATAGTTGCTTTGCGGTGATCCCGCTGGCAGCCAGCGTAGCTCCCGTTCCCGCAGTCACGTAGAGTTCGAATCCCAAATCCACGAAATCTTTGGCCACCTCTACGATGGCCTTTTTGTCGGAATCTCTGACGCTGATGAATACATTGCCTGTATCGGGAAGTGCGGGCTGGGCAGACATTTGAGCCTTGGCATAAGCCCATCCAAAATCGCTGTCGATTCCCATGACCTCGCCTGTGGACTTCATTTCTGGCCCGAGGGAAATATCAATGCCCGGGAACTTAATGAATGGGAAGACGGCCTCTTTCACCGAGAAATGCTGGGGGATAATTTCCTCAGTAAATCCCAGTTCTGCAAGTGTCCTTCCGGCCATGATCTTGGCCGCAAGCTTTGGCAGCGGGACACCAATCGCCTTCGAGACAAACGGAGCGGTCCGGGAGGCGCGGGGATTCACCTCAAGAATATAGACTTCACCGTCCTTCACCGCGAATTGCACATTCATCAGGCCGCAGACTTCAAGTTCACGCGCCATGTCTCTCGTAGCGGATTTTATTTTTTTCAGCACGTCATCCGATAAGGAGAACGATGGGATCACACAGGCGCTGTCCCCGCTGTGAATTCCAGCCTGCTCGATGTGCTCCATGACTCCACCGATCACACAGTCGTTCCCGTCAGTGATGCAATCGACATCGACTTCGGTGGCGTCCTCCAAAAATCGATCCACAAGAATTGGACGATCCGGACTCAATTCTGTGGAATTTCTGATGTATTTGCGAAGGTCTTCTTCGCAGTAGACAATTTCCATTGCGCGCCCGCCGAGCACGAACGACGGGCGGACAAGCACGGGGAATCCAATGCGGCTTGCCACGGCAGCGGCTTCGTCTTCGGTGATGGCAGTGCCGCCGGGTGTTTGTTGGAGGCCGAGCTTGTCGAGCATTGCAGCAAAATGTTTCCGATCCTCCGCCATCTGAATGCTCTTTGGCTGGGTTCCAATGATGTTGCATCCATGCTTTTGCAGGGCGGCCGCGAGATTCAATGGAGTCTGGCCTCCGAACTGCACGATCACAGCATCGCACTGCTCACGCTCATACACGTTTAAAACGTCTTCTAAAGTAAGCGGCTCAAAAAACAACTTGTCGCTCGTGTCGTAG
>JBGSMR010000184.1:0-3144 GCA_041740065.1 Chthoniobacterales bacterium | reverse complement strand
GAGGACGCTTCGCGTCTGGATTTGGTGGCGCGGCACGCGTTGGCCGCGCTCGCTTACAAAAAGGCCCGTCTGCCGATTTCGGCAACCTTTGTCGAGGCCTGGGCTGAGCTGCGCCACACGGCAGGCGAGGAGGAACGGGAGGCCCTGATTGCCGCTCCGACCGCGGAGGACGTTTCCCGGTTTATAAATTCTCCCGACACCGAGCGGTATGTCCGAAATGCGGCGTTCGCGTTCTTTCAACCTACCGACTATCCGACCCATGACATGCTCCAGCAAATGATGCTGGTGGCTCCGTTCCCGGAACACGACCGTACGGAAATCAATCATTTGGCAACCCTGCTTGCCCCGTGGAATGAGCAACGGTTGGTTTGCGGACACTCGACGCTTTCCATCACCGGCAGGCTTGCCCACTTCGATTTGACCTATATCCCGGAGTCCAACCGACAGTTGAAGGAACTGGCTGGTTTCCTCATCGCGAACTATGGACGGCAGCACATTATCACGCTGCCGCGTGGCGCACGGAAACGAGTCGTTTTTGAGGAAGTCGCCCGAACTTTGGACATTCCCGGCGGGGAACAGCTTGTTTCGGAGTTCTACGCCCAGCTTTCGAAGTTCAGCACTTGGATTATCAGCATCGTTCAACAATACAGTCGTTTCCAAATGTCGGGAATTCGCCCCATCGTTTTTGGGAACGCGAAGCAGTTCTTTTTTACCCGGATGAATGACCGGCGCGATATTGAAGATGTCGCGGCGGACATTGATTTGTCCGAGGCCACCAAGGAGGCGATTTCCCGTTACCCGCTTCCCGAACATTTGCCCGATTCCAACAAGTATGCGGCTCTGACGTATTATCATCTGGACGTTCAGCAGCCTCGTTGTGGGACCGTTCATAACCGCGTTTCGCCGGAGATGCTTTTCTGTTCCTCCTCGACCGGGGAGGACTTCGACAACCGGAGCCGTTTGCTCCGCAACCATCACGACATTGTCAGCGGGATTCTTTCCGAATCTGCCGCGTCCACTTCGAAACAACCCTAATCCCCATGAAAAACCTCATTCGTTTCTTTGCTTCTAGGAAAAGAAAAGCCGTGTGTGCGGCAGTCGCTTGGTGCGCGGTCGTGGTCTGCCTGTTCCCGGCGTGCGCGTCTCGCAGCCAGTATCAAAAAGGCTACGAGCGCGGCGCGTCCGATACCGTGAAACGCCAGTATTGGATTTTGCAGGACATGCAAAAGCGCGAGGGCGTGGACCTATCCAAACCGCGCTTCTCGCTCTACCGGATGCCCGTGGAACCCGATCCAAACGCCACGGTGAATACCGTCCCCTACGAAATCACCATCCCGATTTACCAATAAGCACTTAACTCCCCAGCCATGAAAAAATTTGTCCCAGCTATCGCTGCAGTCACCCTGACCACCGTTCCTTTCGCTTCCGCTCAGTTCGTCGTTACCGCGCCTGCCGTGGAGGCTCGGCAGGATCAGAAGAATATTTTCGACGTTCTCAAATACACGTGGGAGCAGGCGAAATGGGCGGAAAAGCTCGCGACGCTTCATGAATCGTTGACCACGGTGCAGGAGCACTTGAAAACCGCCAATCACGTCAAGCAGGCTATCGGAGATCCGGTGGCGGCAATTGCGCTCATCGATAACGGCCTTTTCTCCGGCTATCTGGAGGAATCCGGCATTGCCGACACTTTAGGCGAATTGGCCAACATCGCCCACGAGGGAGGGGAGATATCCGCCACAATCGGCCAGTTGTTTGAGCCGATCAATATCGACTCATGGAAGAACCTCGCCACGGACACGACTCGCAGCTTCGACGGTATCGCTTCGTTCCGTGACGGTGACGATCCGCTGAAACGCTTTCGAGCGGTGGAAAACGCCTACTCACGTTTTGAGATTCTGCTGGGCCGTGCCCACAACAAGCGGAAGGTTCTCAACCGGCAAATTGCCAAGCTCAACACACAGCTCAAAGGAGCGCAGGATGACGCCGAGGTGCAAAAGCTGGTCGGGTCACTCGCCGCAGCGCAAACCGCACTCGACGACATTGACTACCTGACAGAATCCACCGCGAGCCAGGTGCAGATGATGCACGTGCTGAATCAGAATCGCACGCAGGCCGAGGAAGTCGCCGCCGAAGACATCAGCCGCGACCGCAATCGGGAATTGGCCCGGATGGCGGCGGAAGCAGAAGCGGAAATCGAATTGCCCGATTTCAGCGCCTCGCACGAAGACATGCCGCCCGGATTCTAGGAGCCTTCGCGATTGTCTCTAACCCCCAAGCCCATTTTATGATTCCTTCACTCACCAACCTCTATGAGGCGGCGCTCGAGATTCGCACCTTGTTGATTCCCTTCGCCTTTGTTCTTGCGGTCATCGGCATTGGAGAAATGGGCTGGCGGGCCGGTTCAGACACCCGAGCCATTCTTGGCGCGTTGCTCAAAACGGTTCTCATCGTTTGCCTGCTCGCTGGCTATCCCTCCGCAATGGAAGGAGGGCAAAAAGCCTTCGTGGAAATGCGCAGCCAGTTCACCGGGGCGAGAGACGCCAAATTTGTCCAGCTTCTCCGCTCTCGTGTCGAAAATCAGCCGTCTGATTCCTTGAGCGACATTGGCAAAATCGTCCCCGCCGCAATTGCCATGTTCTTTCAGGGCATCGGGCGGTTCATGCTTCTCGTCCTCGTCTTTTTCCAGAACTTCGCAATTGCCGGACTCATCGCCGTTTCGCCGTTGCTTCTGGGGTTTCTGTTTTTCTCGCCCACGCAGTCCCTTGGCATCCAATTTGCCGTCAGTTCGCTGACCGTCCTTCTCTGGCACGTCGCTATCTGTCTCGTCGATATTGTAATCGTCGCCATCAGCGACACGCTGTTTGTTCCGATCACCACGGGCGGGGTGGTGCAGGTGGCTCAAAATGTCATCATCGTTCAGAACTGGCTTCTGTTCCCGTTCATCATGGCGTTCGCCGCCATCATTACGGTGTTTTTCTACCTGAGCGTTCCATTTGTATCCGGTGCGATCATGAAAGGCTTGAGCGGCACGACCGCCGCCCTGCAAGCTGGAGTTCAGGGAACAATGCAGGCCGCAGGTCTGGCCGTGGGTGCGGGACTCACTGCCGCGGGCGCTGTCGCAACCCTCGGCGGCTCCGCTGCCGT
>JBGSMR010000116.1:0-6513 GCA_041740065.1 Chthoniobacterales bacterium | reverse complement strand
CAGAGTTCCCAAAAATTCCCGCCTCCCTGCCGTAGTATCTTTCGTGCCGACGACAGAAAAACCGGTTTGCGTTTCTATCCACTCGGGCCGCCTGCCGGGTGTTTCCAAATAGCACTTCAAACTGCTCCAAGAAAAACTCTCCAACCCATCTACCTCCTTCACTATTCCCGCTCGCACTGGGTTCAAGTGAATATAGTCCAAGAGCGCCCCAAAACAATTCCCAGGCTCCACTAAAATCGATTTGTATCGTCCCCCAAAGACATGACCCCAGAGCCGATGCCTCGTGTTGATCCTGCGCGTAAAGGCATTCTGTAGCCATCCCATCCCGCTGGAAAGGTTCCCCTCTGGCGTCTCAATCAACAAGTGGTAGTGATTGGTCATCAGCACATATGCATGCAGTCGGAAGCCCGCCCGCTTACACGCTTCCCCCAGCGTTCGAAGAAAGGTTCTACGATCCTCGTCATCCCTCACAATCGCCTCCTGACGGTCCCCGCGCGCCATCACATGATACAACGCCCCGTCGAACTCGATCCGAACTTGTCTTGGCATCTCTCTTTTCTCCTCTTTTTTCTCAAAAATGCAATAAAAAATGACTGACCCCTTTTTATGGAAATAGCGAAGAACCGATGCAACTCTCGCGAAGGTGTGGTATGGTCGTCTCCTATGCCGTTTCACCTTGCTTCGCAGTACAAGCCTTGTGGCGACCAGGGCCAGGCGATCGATAAACTGACCCAGTCGCTGATCGCGGGTAATCGCCATCAAACGCTTCTCGGCGTCACAGGATCAGGCAAAACTTTCACTGCAGCCAATGTGATTCGCGAGTTGGACCGGCCGACGCTCGTCATGTCTCACAATAAGACGCTGGCCGCGCAGCTCTACAGTGAATTCAAGCAATTTTTCCCGAACAATGCGGTCGAGTATTTTGTCAGCTACTTCGACTACTACCAACCGGAAGCATACATCCCACGCTCGGATACCTACATCGAAAAGGACAGCTCGATTAACGAGGAAATCGAGCGGCTGCGGCTGTCGACGGTGAGTTCGCTCCTGTCGCGACGCGACGTGATCGTGGTGGCTAGTGTGTCGTGTATTTACGGTCTCGCATCCCCCGAAGATTACTTGCAAATGCTGGTGACGTTAAAAGAAGGTCAGCAGCTTTCGCGCGAGGCATTGCTTTCGAGGCTCATAGACATGCTTTATGAACGAAACGACATTTCGTTTGAACGCGGTAAATTTCGTGTTCGGGGTGACACTGTGGAGGTTCATCCGGCGGAGTCGGATAACAAAGCAATCCGGGTGGAATTTTTCGGCGATGAGATTGACCGGATCAGCGAGTTTGATCCGCTTACTGGCGAGGTCGGGTCGCGGTTGACCAACCTCACGTTATTTCCGGCGAAACAATTCGTAACGCCGTTTGATAAACTCAATCACGCGATGCGTGCGATCCGCGAGGAACTTGATGCACGCGTCACGTATTTTGAAAAACACGGCCAGCTTATAGAGGCGCAGCGGATCAAAATGCGGACCGAGTTTGACCTCGAGATGATGCAGGAAATGGGGTTTTGCAATGGCATCGAGAATTACTCGCGGCATTTGAGTGGCCGCCCGCCAGGCTCCCGCCCTTACACGCTCATGGACTTCATGCCTAAGGACTTTCTTCTCATTGTGGACGAGTCTCATGCGTCGATTCCGCAGATCGGCGGAATGTTTGCGGGAGATCGCTCCCGGAAACAGGTGCTGGTGGACTACGGATTCCGCCTCCCGAGCGCACTCGACAACCGCCCGCTCAATTTTTCGGAATTCATGGAAATGACCAATCAGATGATGTATGTCAGCGCCACTCCAGGGCCATTTGAGATGCGCAACAGCGTGGTCGGAAACCAAGCTTACATCGCGAATCCTGAGAAGGGCAGCTTTCGTGAATTGCCTGACCCCGCGAAAGCGGCAGACGCGTACGCAACCAACCGCACGTCATCGGAGCTGGATGTCCACTCGCCCGGTGCGGTGCTTGTGGTTGAGCAAATCATTCGCCCGACCGGATTGCTGGATCCCAAGATCACAATGCGTCCGCTCCAGGGGCAGATCGACGCCACCATCGAGCTTTGTCGTCAACGCGTGGAGCGTGGAGAGCGAATCCTTGTCACCACCTTGACTAAACGCACCGCGGAGGACTTGTCGGACTACCTACGGGATGTCGGATTGCGGGTGCGGTATCTACACAGCGACATTGACACCATCGAACGGGTCGAAATTTTGCGTGCCCTGCGAGCCGCTGAGTTTGATATTCTTGTCGGCATCAATCTCCTCCGCGAAGGCTTGGATCTGCCGGAGGTGAGCTTGGTTTGTATTCTGGATGCCGACAAAGAAGGCTACTTGCGAAGCCAAACATCGCTCATTCAAACCGCGGGACGTGCTGCGCGACACGTCAATGGCGAGGTTGTTTTGTTCGCGGATACGATCACGAAAAGCATCCGCGCCCTCATTGAGATCAGTGACTACCGCCGCAACCGGCAAATCGCGTATAATACTGAAAAGGGGATCCAGCCGAAGAGTGTCGTGAGGGCCGTCCAAGAGAGCCTGCATGTGATTCTGAAAGGAGCAAAAGAAGGGACGGCATCCGTGGCGGAATCTCCTCCTGGATTGGATCTGCATGAACTCATGGCTGAGCTCGAAGCCGATATGGCAGGAGCGGCAGCCAATCTCGACTACGAACGTGCAGCCTTAATCCGCGATCAGATTCGCGAATTAAAATCCGGGGCTGGAATCGAAAAGATCACCACCTCAAAAATTCCCGTCCGGTATCCAGCCAAACCGCGAGGAAAGAAAACCGCCCGCGCCTGATTGACCTATGCCTCCCTATCTTCTTGTTGCCACACGCAATGCCCACAAAACCCGGGAAATTTCACAGATGCTTCGCGGGCGTTTTCGTGTCGAGGACCTCACCGCGCATTCTGGCGCGCCGGAAGTGGAGGAGACTGGAGCGACATTTGAGGCAAATGCCATCCTGAAATCCTGCGCAGTATCGGCATTTACGGGCAGCTGGGCGTTGGCGGACGATTCCGGATTGGAGGTTGACGCGCTCGGTGGAGAACCTGGTGTGCGGTCTGCGCGATACGCCGGCGAGTCCGCTGTTGACGCCAATAATAATGCGCTTCTGCTTCAGAATTTATTGCCGTTTCGTGGCAAGGAGCGGGCGGCCCGGTTCCGCTGTTGCCTTGCCCTCTCGAAAAAAGGCGAGGTCATTGCCCTCTTCAATGGCGCCGTGGAGGGCGTCATTCTAAACGAAGCGAAAGGCGATGGCGGGTTTGGATACGATCCGTTATTTGTGCCTCGCGGGTATTGCGAATCATTTGGCTATCTCCCCGCGGATGTCAAAAACCAGATCAGTCACCGTGCATCTGCGCTGCGTCGATTTTTGGCTTGGATGGAAGCCAATCCCATACTTGAATAAATGCGGATCTGCTCCGTCAACTACTCTGGACCATTATCCTCTGTGGCGGGTTCTGGCAACCGCGGGGCAGGCAATGGTGGGGCAGCTTTGTCGCGGCGGATAGTAGGCAATTCCTGAATCGCCTCGTCTTGTGGAAGTAGTGTTTTCGCAAGATTTAACAGGACATCTCGTGTGGCTTGATCAAAGGAATAGAGCGCCTGTAAGGGTTGGCCGCTGGGAACGATTCCGATCTCATCGCACGCGAAACACACCAAAAGATCTATTTGATCCGCTCCCGCACCAGCCCGCAAGGAAAGTCCGGGACGGAACTTGCAGCGGTCTGTGCGCAGGGCGCCGAAGCCACCGCTGTTCGCCAGGGTCTCCTTGAGCGTCTCCCGTGCGGACGGGGGGATCTCGACAGGCCCTGTGCCAATCACTTCGTATTGATCGATGTATTCTGGCGCGTATCGAAGGTGCGTCGGTGTCTCTCCTGGCATGACACGCAACAACTGCGTCGGCATATTGCCGCCGAGCCATTGCGCAAATGGCTTGTCGCTGACCGGCAATGCGGGAGTCGATACTTCTGCGGGCGTGGGTGCTATTTCAGAATTAGCTACTTCGGCGCCGGCGCCGATGACGTGACCGGCAATAAGACAACTTACGATTAAAGGGATTTGAATTTTCATAGGTAAAAGAGTGGGGCATTAACGGCTGAGTTCTAGCATGCGGCGGATGGGGACTTCTGCGCGGGCGCGAATGGCTTCAGGAATGATGATTTGGGGTTCGAGGTTCAGAAGGCACGCGTGGAGCTTTTCCAGCGTGTTCATTTTCATATACCGGCAATCCGCA
Organism: Chthoniobacterales bacterium; assembly: GCA_041740065.1. Lineage (GTDB taxonomy): Bacteria > Verrucomicrobiota > Verrucomicrobiia > Chthoniobacterales > JAATET01 > JBDNGG01. Next base: position 2,234 of record JBGSMR010000116.1, on the reverse strand, counting down.
CAAGCACACGCGTCGGTCGGTCCCGGAATGAAGATCTTATCAGGGAGCTCACGCCGGAGGCGATGCAGCATGCCGCTCTCGGTCACAATGACAAATGCCTTCGAGGGAGATTGCTGGCAATACGTGACCATGCGTTCGGTCGAGCAGACTTCGTCAGCGAGCAACCGGACGGCATACGTGCATTCGGGATGCGCTACCACCGGGGCGTCCGGGTATTCGGCGCGAATACGCTGGACGCTGTCGCGCGTGAACTCGACATGGACATAACAATTTCCCTGCCAGAGATCCATTTTGCGGCCCGTTTTCTCGGTCACCCAGGCACCTAAGTTTTGGTCGGGAACGAAAAGAATATTTCTGTCCTGCGGGATGCTTTCCACGATCTTTGGCGCGTTGCCGCTCGTGCAGATGACATCCGAGAGCGCCTTCACGCCGGCGCTGCAGTTGATATAAGCAACGACGTAGTATTCTTTCTCAGCGTGGGCATTCAAAAATCCCTCCAGTTTATCGGCGGGACAGGAGTCCGAAAGAGAGCATCCAGCGTCTAAATCCGGGATCACGACCGTCTTGGTTGGGTTTACGATTTTGGCGGTCTCCCCCATGAAATGCACCCCGCAGAAGGCAATCACATCGGCATCCGTCTCAGCGGCGCGGTAGCTAAGGCCCAAGGAGTCACCGACATAGTCAGCCAGTTCCTGGATTTCACGGACCTGATAGTTATGTGCAAGAATGATGGCGTTGCGTTCGCGTTTTAGTTCGAGAATTTCAGAGCTGAGATCAGTGGAAATCATGTCGACGGGCTTGCTGCTAAATGATCGGGATAATTTTAGAATTAGAAACTCTGAAAACCCACTACTCCAGAGCGCTCATATTGTGGGTCGCTTGGATAGCAGTGAGTGCGATGGTGTAAATGATATCCTCAACCAACGCGCCGCGCGAGAGATCATTTACGGGGCGCTTGAGGCCCTGCAACATCGGGCCGATGCTGATCACATTGGCGCTACGCTGCACCGCCTTGTAAGTCGTGTTGCCCGTATTGAGATCCGGAAAAATAAAGACCGTCGCGCGTCCGGCGACTGGGCTGTTCGGAGCCTTTTTCTCGGCGACATCGGCGATTGCCGCAGCATCATACTGGAGGGGCCCGTCGATAAGTAAGTCAGGCCGTTTTTCCTTCGCAATGCGAGTGGCTTCACGGACCTTATCCACTCCGACTCCGGAGCCGGATTCCTTCGTCGAGTAGCTGATCATCGCGACCCGCGGTTCAATGCCGAACTGGGCGGCTGAATCTGCCGACTGGATTGCAATGTCAGCAAGCGCCTCGGCGTCGGGGTCCGTATTAACCGCGCAATCGCCGTAAACGAGGACTTGGTCAGGGAGTAGCATGAAAAATATCGACGAGACAACCCTTGCCCCTGGTCGGGTCTTGATCACCTGAAGAGCTGGACGCACCGTGTTTGCAGAGGAATGATTGGCACCAGAGACCAATCCGTCTCCTTGACCGAGTGCGAGCATGACAGTCGCGAGCATGACGTTGTCCGTGAGCTGATCTTTGGCTGCTTCGGGCGAGAGGTTTTTTCCTTTACGAAATTCGACGAGTGGTCCGATGTAAAGATCACGGACTTGATCCGGATCAATGATCTCGAGGCTCGGTGGTAACACGAGATCCTGGCCGCGTGCCACGCGCTCGATTTCTTCCGGATTGCCAATCAATACGCAAGTTGCAATCCCACGTTCCTGACATGTCACTGCCGCACGGATCGTCCGTGGTTCCGCACCCTCGGGAAGGAGGATGCGTTTTTTCGCAGCGCGTGCGCGTTCCGTGAGCATGTGACAGAACGCCGCTGGCGACGTCCGCGTTTCCATTGTGGTCAGCGGCAGATTCGCCAGCCACTCCTGATCGATGTGTTCTGCCACAAAATCCATCGCTTGGTAAATCCGCTCAAGATCGTCGGTAGCGACTTCCGTGTTCATGCGGTAAAGCGATGACGCCGTTTCATAGCTGCTCGTGGGAACGACCAGCACTGGCAGCCCTGTGTCGAGGCCAGGCCGACATAATTCGATCACTCGTTCATCCACGTCCAAGCCGCCGGTGAGGATTAATCCCGCAATCGGGATATGATTCATGGTTGCCATGGCGACGGCTACAATCACGTCCGTGCGATCAATGGGAGTGACCAGTGCCGCACCGGGGCGAAACGCGCCGAGCATGTTTGGTACCGTGCGTGCGAGTACCGCGA
>JBGSMR010000115.1:0-3282 GCA_041740065.1 Chthoniobacterales bacterium | reverse complement strand
CTGAATGGGACAAGGTAAGATTTTCCCACCATGACGACCGTTCTATCACAAAAGGGTCAGATTGTCCTGCCCAGCGCCGTGCGGGAGCAGATGCATCTGGAGCCTGGGCAGGATTTTGAAGTCTTTATCGACGATGAGGACACCATCACTCTCCGCCGGATCAACCGCCCACCCAATCGTGGCTTGGTGGATCATCTCCTCGCTTGTCCCTACCCATTCGAGATTCCTTCACGGGCCAAAGACTCTACCAAGCCCCTTTCCCTGTGAGCTACCTCGTCGATACCAATGTCTTCAGCGAACTCGCCAAGAACCAACCCGATGCCCAGGTGGTAGCCTGGCTGCGTGACCACGAGCCTGAACTCTACTTGAGCACCATCACCATCGGCGAGCTCCGTCGTGGCATCGAGAGTCTGCCTGCCGGAAAGCGGAAAACGGCCCTGCAGTCCTGGTTCACCGGCCTCTGCAAACGCATGGAAGGCCGCATTCTCAGTTTCAACACCAGCACCGCCCACGTCTGGGGCCAACTGGTGGCCGCATGGGACAAAAAGGGTATGACCGTGCCTTCACTTGATAGTCAGCTCGCCGCCACCGCCCATCGCTACGGCTTTACGATGGTGACGCGGAATGTCTCTGATTTTCAGAACACCGGGGTGAAGCTGTTCAATCCGTTTGCGAAGTAGCAGCTACTTATAACAAATTTTAAAAACTCAATGCCCTCATTGCACCAGCAGCGGCTGGTCGCGCCGGAGTTTTTTTGATCCACCGTTAATCTTAAAGTTGATCAAATGATGTAACGAAGCTCCGTGAACCATCATTCATGCGATCCTCGCCATGGACGCCTTGGGAATCTTCCTCTTGTGGTCCCGAAGCGCGCGGATGATGCGGGGCGCGCCCTGGATGCGCAGCTCGATGCGGTCGCAGGCATCGCGGACCCAGCGAAGGTGCAAGTCGCTACGTTCGTCGCCGGAAACCACCGTGAACATCGCGCCGCGTTCGTCGTTTGCCCGATGAATTTCTATCCGCTGCAACAGCGAGTACATCTGTGGATCCTCGAATCCGGAATCGATGTTCTCGCGGATGACCTCGAAGACGAACGGAAGGTATTCCGTCTGGGTCCGGATGGTCGTCTTGCGGAGCGGCGTGAACTCGCGATCCAGTTCCTCCAGGATTTCCTCCGAGCTGGCTTCCACCCCGCCATCGTAGGCACGGCCGCAGCGGCGCTTGAAAAACACGATCAATCCCCACGCGACCGGCCCGGTGACGAAGACGCAAATGAAGATGAATCGGGAAAGTGCCTGCAAGGGTTCCATCAGGACAACAACATGGCGCGGAATTTTCCGGATGGAAAGTTGGAAAATGGGGGATGTGGGCTGGTTTGCCGCCCAAGTCTGGGAGGTGTTCTTTGTGACCCTGCTCTGTTGAACTCGGCGTACCGCTACCTTTCTGGTTGCAAGGATCAGGGATCGATCCACCGAATTCTGATGTATCGCCTGACTCCCGGTGTGACGGGAGTGAGGTCGCATCCGCAGATCCGGGTTTCGTCGTTCACGAGGATCCGGGTGTGCCGATCACCGCTGAACCAGTTCACGAGATCCGGGGAAACCACGATGAGCGGGCTGCTTCCATCGTGTCGTTTCTCCGAAGCAATCTGGAGGTAGGCGCGAGTGCCGGTGAACGTTTTGGAAAGGGTCGCATTGTCCGGTTGTCCAGAGGTCAGGCGGGCAAACTATTCAGACGGTGGCCTTGTTAGGCCGGCACAAATACCGTTGCGAAATTCAAAAACAAATATGTCCCCGCCTCTGCCGTCATCAAACAAGTAAGTGAGCGAATTTGGCTTTTCTCTATCGGGGAGACCAAGAATCTCTTTGATTTCTTTGGATGTTCGCCCGGCCGGATTCCAAGATTTCAGAAATTTCTCCATAGCTTCACTGGCTTCATACGCACCGCCTCCCAATCGATTTTTGATGCTATTTTTTATTAGTGGCTCATTAACTTGATTCGTGGTTGGCACCTTTTGATACGGAGTTGCAATAGTTGATATTACGGTTGAGAGCGATTCAAGATCAGTCTCTGAATCTTGACTTCTAGTGACTTTCAAGTGATTTAGAGTTGTCTCACGAATGGCGATTTTTCTCCAATAGAATCCTGTAACTACGACAAAGATTAAAAAGAAGATAGGGAAAAAGGTCTTAATTTTCATGGAAGTTTTTCTGCGTTGGCACGCATGGTTGTTGAATCCGCTTCTCCTGTATGAGCGTCCGTCGCGTCGGGATACGGCCCAATTCGCTTAGTGCCTGAAACTTCTTTTGAATACGAAGTGGGTGAATAAAATAAAGCTGTATCCGGATCCTCTACACCTGTTGCAGGATTATTACGGTGACCTTTGTTTAAGAGTATATGCATTATTTCATGTGGCAATGTGTGCGGTAAAAAAGATCCTGGTTCTTGACCAGACAATTTAGTGGTATCAACTACAATCCAGTTATTATAAATAGAGTTTCCTGTTCCATTTATACCAGTTCGATAACTAACAGCCCTTGCGTTAATCGACAGGGAATCAACAAAAAATATGTCTATTGAATCGGCATCTTGATCCTTCAATTTGGCAAATACAACTTCGTCAGAACTCAATGTGTTTGTTGCTATTGGAAAATTTGAAGGGGAAAAAGTTCCAGTAAAGCTATAAGCGGGAATACCATTGCTAGCCGGAGAGGTAGGTGGATCAATAACTTCTGCTGTTGCGGCAGTTCGTTTTATGCGAATACCAGTTTGCGCCAAGCGTTCGTTTGCGTCTGAAACAATTATCTTAAGATCTTGAGTGGAAATTGTCGCCTTACCTAAGGAATTTTTCAATACAACAAAACGAACCTTAACTTCCCGAATATCGTGCTTCCAGGGATTCGAAGAATCATTGTTATTCTCGTTTATTGGTCGAAAAACCTCAATCTCTTGTTCAATTGTTCGACCAGCAACAATGTTGTAGCTTGCTGTTATCTTGTCACCTATTTTCACCAGAATGGTTTGAAATTTCGTGTCCGAAGTCTAACCTTCACCTGAAGCACGATCGTCGCTCGCGTCGCTGACCAAACGCAAGAATCCGCCCCGAACCAGATTCTCAAACTTTTTATCGAGTTTATAATCGTGTGTAAAGACGACCACTCCGGCTCGCTTAACCTGAAGCTTCATCTGAACGGATGTTGCCGAAGTATTTGGCAATAATGCTTGAAGCCTGAAGTTTTTCAAGTCGGCGCAAGTGTCATTGAATCCACTATCTAAAGGCAA
>JBGSMR010000069.1:0-6748 GCA_041740065.1 Chthoniobacterales bacterium | reverse complement strand
ACGTCCGCATTGATCACAACGTCATCTTTAACCTCCTCGGTCCGCTCAATTTCGGCATTTACTTCGATTACGCCTCCGCCGGCATCGTGGACCACAATCTCCTCTTCGACGTTCGCGAGCCGCTCAACATCAACTGGGAGGAGTCGGCGACCGCGCAGAACATGCGCCTGTTCAACAACACGGCACTCCAAGACAGCATGGACGTCCCTCCTGTTTACAGCGTCGGCAATCACAGTCCGGGTAGCATCATTCACAACAATCTGTTGTCAAATACTCTCCCTCAAGCGTTTCCCACCGCCACGCTTTCCAACAACGTCATCGCCCAGCCTGCGTTCTTCACTGACCCCGGGCTTTCTGACTACACCCTCAACGCAGCCGCCCTCGCCGCCATCGACCAAGGGGTGAGCGTCACCCCCTTCGATGATCCCATCTCCGGACCCGCTCCCGATGTCGGTGCCTTCGAGCGTGGCCAGCCCGCCTGGACTGCCGGTTCCAGTCTGATCGCGCTCCAACCTGCCCCCGGCGGCCTCTCCGCCACCCAGCTCGATTCTAGAACCGTCCGCCTCGACTGGACCGACCGCTCCTCCGACGAAACCCACTTCATCCTGCTCCGCTCCCCTGATAACGGGCGCTATTGGACCGAAATCGGCCGCGCCCCCGCCAACACCACCACCTTCACCGACACGCAGATTCCCGGTGGTCGTTACCTCTACGCCGTGCGCGGCGACCGCTCCCCTTTGTCGTCCCGCGCCAACGCCCGTGGTGGCAGCGTGCAGACGCTCTTCTACCCTGGGACCTTCGACGCCCAAAGCGGAAGCATCAACGTCTTCGGCAATAGCCAAGTCGGCGGCACCAGTCCTGGTTCGTGGATTCGATTCAATGCCCTGGACTTCGGGGAAGCCGGCTCCGTCATCACCTTCACTGCCTACTACGCTAGCTACAATACCAGCGCCCAGATCCAGGTGCGATTCGACGACCCCGTCAACGGCACGCTCGTCGCCACGCTCACTGCGGGCACCGCCGACGGCATCTATCGCAACCTCTCCGGGCCCGTTTCCGCCAGCGCCTCGGGCACCCACGACGTTTACCTCGTCTTCACCGGCTGGGGCACCGCCAACATGGACACGTTCCGCTTCATCGGCGATGGACCCACCCAGCCTCCTGCCGCCCCCACCGCGCTTATAGCAACATCGAATGGCAGCGCTGTGCAACTCAGCTGGACCGACCCATCCGCCAACGAGCAAGAATTTCGAGTTGAACGCGCGATTGACAACGGCCCGTTCACCCAATTCATCCGCCTTCCCGCCAACACCAGCACCGTCACCGATTCCGCAGTGATCTCGTCCCAGCGGTACCGTTACCGCGTATCCGCCGCCAACCCCTTCGCTGCGTCCGCCTTCAGCGCACCCACTGAGGTCACCACCCCTGCGACCGCGCTGGAGATTTGGCGCGAGGAAAAGTTCGGCACCAGCGCGAACACCGGCCCCGCCGCCGACACCGCTGATCCCGACGGCGACGGCCTCACTAACCTCCTCGAATACGCTCTCGGCGGCGACCCTGCATCCGCCCTCAGCGCTCCGCTCCCGGCATTCCAAATTGCTAACGACAACGCACAGCTCACTTTTTCGCCCCAAGTCCTTACCGGGTTGAACTACATCGTCCAAGCCAGCAACGACCTCGCCTCCTGGACTGATACCGACGTCACCAGTTCGCTTACGCTCAACCAACTCTTCACGTTCACCGACACGGTTGATATCTCCGCCGCCAACCCCGCCCGCCGCTTCCTCCGACTCCGCGTGAGATACTGAATTTAAAATCAACCACCGCTCACCAAGCCCGACCCGCCCGACCATGACTCTGATCTCCGGCGCGCGCTAGAGCAGCTTTTCGGTGCTAAAAAGATTTTATTTCCGCTTCTATCGCACCGCCACCCTGGCGATTTTTGCCATCATCCATCTGACCGTTCCCACCTGCGGCCAGATTACCCATCAGCGGATTCCCTTGGATTGCGGCGGTTGGTTCACCAGCTTAGTCGCGCATCCAAGTGGCCGCATTTACGGCTTTGGTGATGTTGTCGGCGCTTACCGCACGGATAACGCGCGAGAATCTTGGCAATGTTTAAACGGTGGACTCACCACTTGGGACGAGTTCATTTCGGGTATCGCGGTGGCTCCCAGCGATGCCCGCGGCGATACGCTGGCCTTTCGTTCATGGACTAACTTATTCACCTCCACCGATGGCGGTGTGAAAGCTCAGTTTTTTTCTGGGATCAAACGACCCGTCTTTCCAATGCTTGAGGTCGGGATCGCAGGCTACCGCTAAATCGGAAAAGATCACGGTTTACGATGAGGGGGAACTCCCTTAAGGACAGGAGCCATAGGCATCTCACGGATGTGCGATTGCGTGGGACACAAAGGTAGGTTATCTTACCCATGTAATCGAATCTCCAATGAAAAAATTTCCCGCCTGCGCTTTTCTATTGACTGCAATTCTGGCAATTTCCCTCGCAGGATGCGTGAACTCTGAGGGACGGATTCGTCCGCCGGATCCCCTCGGTCGGATGTTATTTGATGCACTGGATCCTGGTCCAAGGTATGTGGAACCGGATGCGTATTACGTCAATCATGAACAACCTCGGACGTCGGGTGATGTCTGGGTCGACGGTGCATGGGGCCGTGATGGACGCGGTCAACAAGTCTGGGTGCCTGCCCATTGGGCGCGCGGTGAGATTAGATAATTACCGTCGTCCCGCTAAAGCTCGCTGAAGCGTTAGTTGATCGGCATGCTCTAACCCGCCGCCAGCGGGTAGTCCTTGGGCGATGCGGGTTACAGGAACCTGACAATCCGAGAGAAGATCTGCGATGTAGTTTGCGGTGGCCTCTCCTTCAACGTCCGCGCTCAGGGCGAGGATGATTTCGGTGGGAGCTTCTGTGTGCACTCTCTCGATTAGCGCACCGATCCTTAGGTCCTCGGGGCCAATGTTGTCGAGCGGGGCGAGGCGTCCTCCAAGTGCATGATAGCGGCCCCCAAAAACTCCGGTTCGTTCAATCGGCAAAATGTCTGTTGCTGTCTCCACGACGCAAATGGCTTGTCCCGCCCGCTGGGGGTCTGCGCAAACGACGCATCTCGGTTGGGTAGAAAAAAATCCACAGCAATCGCAGCGCTGGACTTCCGTGGATGCGGATGTCAGTGCTTCGGCTAAGGCCATGGGTTTTGCATCGGCGGACGATAATATCCAGAGTGCGATACGCTCTGCGCTGCGGGGACCCACCGACGGAAGACGGCGTAATTCCCGCACGAGGGCAAGGAAGGGCTCGGGGTAATCGATTGCTGTCACGAGCAACTAGACGGGTCGGCTTTCTGAAATCACGCAGCGGTGCTAAAACCGGGGAGGTCGGCATCGGACGCCTCTCCACGACGGGAGCGTTCGCTCCGGAGGACGTAAAAATCGAGAGCCGGATCAGGGATTCCGACGATCCGAGCTAGGGAGAATTCCTCCAGTGCTGCCTGCCATTTGTGTTCACGGAACAAAATGACACCATTCCAAAAATGCTTGCGACTTCGAACCCCTTCTGGTGTGAGTCCATCCTTCGGCGCAAGGATCTCGTAGAGTTCAATACGGCGTCCGTCGCGTTTGGATAACATTTCGATTGGGCGAGATTCGAATGCGTCGTGAGCATCCCGGTAGGTGTCGGGACCGATCAAGACGCGTGAGCCGTATTGGTCGCACGCTGCGCAGAGCCGGGTAGCGAAGTCGACAACAGGTCCAACGATGCTGAGTCCGCCAAGGCGTGAGCTGCCAAAAGCACCCGCGAGTACCGGGCCCGAGTCCATCCCCGCGCGGAGTTGAATCCGGTGCTGCCAAGTGGCATCGCATTCGCGGTTCAGCTCATCGACCCGTGCAAGGAGACCGAGCATGGCCTGTGACGCGGTGACGGCGTGATTTCCACTTTCGATGGGGACGCCATACACGACACGTATGGTTCCCCCTGCGCAAAGGTCCAAGTATCCGCCACATTCGACAAGGTAATCGGAGGCGGTTTGGAGGAAACGGTTGGTCATCGCAACGGCATCCTCTGGCACCATCGTATTCAAAAGCGCGTCGTAGTTGGCAATTTCGCAAACCAATACGGTTGCGTCCCGATGGTATCCTGGAAATGTCACGGGATCATCGGAATCCACCAGTGCGTGAAGTTGTTTGCCGGGAAGGCGTTGACCGATCAAGCGGATCAACACGCTCTTACGCACGCCTCCTTGAGAGCGGCTGTAGAAGAGTGCCATGACCAGCGCGATGCCGCCCGCAACGAGAGCCTGAAACGGTGAGATATAAGTTCCATATAGTGAGAACACCCAAGAGCCCGTGAGCACCAGCACCCATGTGGCAGCTCCTACTGCCACCTTCGCGCCAAAACGTGTGATATCGACGGCCATCCATGCGATGGCATATGCGATGACGGCTGCCAGAGCGTAAGCGACGAGCGGGGGGGTGCCGACCAGTCCGGGGGAAAATTTTGCGAACCAACTGCCAGTTGCGGATTCCGCCGTCTGGATCCAGCCGGTGGCGTCCAGCAGCAGGGCTGCTAGCAGCGATGCGCTTCCAATTACTAGAGTTGCTTTGATGTACCTCATTCGCGAGCAGACGACTCTGCATCATCTGATCGCATATGGCGATAGGATTTCACAACCCAGTCACTGAGCACGGCATCCGGCTCATTGATAGCGCGCTCGGGGATGGCGAATTCGGAGCAACCTGTGTTTTTTTGGATGAGCTGTAATCCGAATTGGTAATCTTTGAATAGTCGCTCGCAAAGCTCCCGCACGCCAATTCCCTCGTCGACTGCCCGTCGCACAAGCCCGTGTGTGGCCTCCCCATCAAAGGTAATCGTGAGCCCGTGTTGCGCCGAAAAACGCGAGGCAAATTGCATGATCGTATCGGCCATGAGCTTTTCTTTCTCTAGATGGCCCTGACTGAGCAATCCTGAGAGTGCTGCAGCAGGATCTTCCACCAGCGCATCGCTCACAGCGAATGACGTGACGCCGGAGTCCGGAAGTTCATATTTAAAATCACGGAATAATTTTTCGCACACGGTTAGCAATCCACGGGCGCCCGTGCCTTCCTCGGCGGCGCTGGCAGCAATTTTTCGTAGCGCTCCATCTTCGAACAATATCTCGACCCCATAAGCCTGAAACGAGCGCTCGTATTGGCGAATAATGCTACCCTCCGAGCGTTTCATGATTTCGAAAAGATCATCTGCGTCGAGCGCCTTGCAGAGCACTCGCACGGGGAGTCGGCCAACGAATTCCGGTTCCATGCCAAAGGAAACAAGATCGTCGGTGCGCAAGGCGGCCCATACATCTGATGGATCCTCGAAGATGCCAGCTTCCGCTCCGAATCCCAGGGACGAGCGTTTCAGTCGTTGGCGGATCTGCTCCTGCAATTTGTCAAATGCACCACTGACGATAAATAAAATGTGACGGGTATTGACTGACTCCCGCTTGGATTTGCCGCCGCGCTGCATTTCGAAGGCCGCTTGGATCTGCCCTTGGAGGTCCATCGGATTGCGAAGCGCTACTTCGGTTTCCTCCATCAGCTTGAGGAGTGTTGTTTGCACCCCGCGACCACTAACGTCCCTGCCCCCGGCGGACGACGTCGATGCGATTTTGTCGATTTCATCAATGTAGATGATGCCGTGTTGCGCGAGTTCGAGATCACCATCCGCCTTGTGAACGAGTTCTCGAACAAGGTCTTCGACGTCACCGCCGACATATCCTGTCTCGCTGAACTTTGTCGCATCCGCTTTGACAAAGGGAACTCCAATCAGCTCGGCCACATGCTTTACGAGATAGGTTTTTCCTACTCCGGTTGGACCAATCAGGATGATATTTTGTTTGCTGTATTCCACTTCTTCGCCCCGTTCCAGCGCAGCACGGGCGCTGCGGGCGTGGTTGTAGTGGTCGCACACCGCGATGCTCAGGACTTTTTTTGCGTCATCCTGTTTGATTACGAACCGATCCAAATGGCGTTTAATCTCCTTTGGGGAAAACTCAAAGTCGAGGACGTCCGCTTTGGGCTCGACGGTCGAGGGCTCCGGGTCACTTGGAGCTGCCGCAGTAGCCGATTCTTTGGGCTGCTGCGCAAAACCTTGCCGCAAAAACTCATTCAGACGCTGCTGGATCTGCTCCGGTGTTAGAGACGGAAATTCACTCATTGCAATACTCTACGCAGACCCGGATCAGCCGCAACGGACAAATCCTTTCTTGATCGACCGCTCGGTTACTACCTAGCCTCGTCTGCGGCGATGACAGATACAACGGGATCAGGCGATAAGGACGGGATGGTGCCCGCGTCGCTGCTGAGCAGGGTCACAAATTATTTTCGAGCCGATGCCCGCGCTGACGCAGCCGCCGGTCTGACGATTGCCGTGATGGGAGTGCCTCAAGGCATGGCATATGCGCTCATTGCTGGATTACCGCCGATTTATGGGCTGTATACGTCGATCATCCCAACCTTAATCGCTGCGATTTTTGGGAGTTCGAGGCATTTGGTTACAGGGCCGACCAATGCGATGTGCATGATCATCCTGAGTCTTACTGCTGCTATGCCGCAGAGGTATGGCGTGAGTTTGATCGAAGTCGTGCTTGCTCTGACGTTCCTGACGGGTCTTTTTCAATTTTTGTTCGGTGTTTTGAATCTGGGAGGGATTGTCAAATACGTGTCAAATTCCGTAATTGTTGGGTTCACTGCCGG
>JBGSMR010000063.1:0-3344 GCA_041740065.1 Chthoniobacterales bacterium | reverse complement strand
GAGAATATCGCCAACTCGTGGCAGCGTCATTGAGTGGCGTCCGTAGGGCTTTCAACCTAAATCCCGCAGTTGGAAGGCCTGAAAATGCCAGTTTTTACCATGAAGACCGGGAAGGACATGAAGAAATGACTTGTCTAAAAGGCGATCCGACCAAGCGGACTTGCGTTCACCCATTGGGTGAACGAGATGGATGGTCCTGATTTTTCATAAGGCATTGAACTTCATGCCCTTCGTGTCCTCCATGGTGAATTCAATTGCGAATTCTAGGATTATATCAGGTGTAACCTCGGAAGAGGTGAAAGAGTTCGCCTTGGTGTGAGACCCCGCCAGCGACTTCTTCCAGTTCCAAATCATCCACCTCCTCGAGCTCCTTCAAGACACGCGGAATGACTAGGAAAAAGGACTTCGGTTCTTCCTCGATGACTTGAATCTTAACATCGCTCCCAACGGGTAGGCCCAAATCACGGAACAGAACATCGGGTTCCTGCAGAAGGTGCTCACGAAACCCCGGTTCGATCATCGATCGTTCGATGAGGTAGTCCTCGATCTCACGGCGCGTATTGCGCCATCTCATTTTTTTAAACGCTTCGGCTTTGCTTTTTTGACTCATTTCCAACTCCATCCTCCCGGTGTCCTCTTCATTGAGCCAACGATCCAGTTTCGTTTTGCTATTTTTATCCTGGCCGGTGTCTTTTCATGTGAGCCAATTCGTTGCTTCGTATATGCGCGTTTTTGTTTGCTCTCACGACTGTGGAGTGCATACTCACTGACTGTTAACAAATGCTGTTAGGATCTTGGAGCTTCGGTTTTTTAAGTCCTTCCCGTGTTTTTTGTTTCGGGGTCTTAGCTCAGTTGGTAGAGCGCCTCAATGGCATTGAGGAGGTCAGCGGTTCGATCCCGCTAGGCTCCATACCCTTTAACACATTGGGAATTAAATGGGTTGCTGAACCGGTGTGACCCGGTTTTGTAAGCTGCACCTCGCGTAAGTGAATTGGCGAAATAGAAACCGTTGAACTCCGCCTTCTTTATCGATTATCAACGCGTTTGCACGACTCCAACTGCGTTCCAAAAATCTTAAACATGCCACCATGCGGGAAACAATTCCCGGTAGCGCTTTTCGCCAAAACGCCGGTCAATGAGCAGTGCTGAGCCTTGATCCTGCTCAGTCCGGATCAGTCGGCCGACGGCTTGAAGCACGCGTTGCATTCCGGGGAACAGGTAGGCGTAGTCAAAACCCTCGCCTCTGGTGACCTGAAAATGAGCCTGAAGAATATCGCGCTCCAGCGATAGTCTCGGGAGACCCACCCCAATGACTGTGACCCCGACTAATTTATCCCCAGGCAAGTCGATCCCTTCGGCGAAAATACCACCCAGAACCGCCATGCCAATAATTTCCGAGCCGGAGGTGAATTTTGAAAGGAAAGATGCGCGTTGTTTTTCATCCATTGAGGAGGTCTGCACCAAAAGGGAGATCCCAGGGAGCAGACCGGACAGCTCAGATTCCAGTGCAGCCAAATACGGCATGGAAGGACAGAAAATCAGGTGATTGCCCGGATTGTCAGCGGTGTGATTTGCGACAGCCTTGGCCACCAGACTGAGGGAGCCCGTTCGACCTTTAAAGCTGACATCGTGCCCCAAGATTGAAATCCGCATCTGGTCGCCGGTAAAAGGAGAGTCGAAGGAGTAAATAGGGTCGTTGATATTCCCGCCAAGTAGATCCCGAAAGTATCCCATTGGAGACAGCGTTGCTGAGAAAAACACAGCGGCGCGAAGGCCCTTCAATGACTCCTGAAGCATTCGCGAGGGATCGGCGCAAAATAATGTTACCCTGCCTTCTGATGGCATGAGAATGCAGCGGTAGATTTTATCAAAAGCATCCGCTACCCGCAGGAATGCGCAGATGGCAAACCATGGTTCCAGCCAAGCAGACACATCCGCTCCGGGACGTTGAAGAGTGAGAAATTCTTCCAAGCCGCGTGCCGCTTGCCGAACACTAACGAGAAGCTCTTGTGGTGGATCGTCCAGTGCCATTGCACCATCATGGTAATTCCTGGGGAAAATGACGGATGCGTCAGGGGTGGAATTATGGAGAAGTATTTCTAGAGCATTTGCCGCAACAGCCAATGCGCGTTTTGCTTTCGCTCCGCCCTTGGCTTTTCCTGCACTCTGAGCAATGACAAGCTGACTAAGAGAGAGTGAAGCCGAGTACATTTCCCGACTGCGATCAACCAGATTATGAGCTTCGTCCACCAGCACCACATGCCGCGCCGGTCCGTCCGCAAAATGACGTTGAATGCGAGCTGTTGGATCGAAGACGTAATTAAAATCTCCCACTGCGACGTCGGTCCACAATGATGCGTCCAGGGACAATTCAAAGGGGCATACCTGGTAAATCCGGGCCGTCTTTTCAATTGCCTCTTTGTCGAGGTGTTCCTTTTGTAAGAGTTCCCGCACGGCGGGTTTAATGCGGTCGTAATATCCCACTGCATAGGGACAGGTTCGAACATCGCATCCGGAGGGATTTTCGCTGAAGCAGATCTTTTTTTTAGCGGTCAGCATGATGCTGCGAACCTGTGCTCCGGTGCCTCGAAGCCTCTTTAGAGCATCTTCGGCCGCCAGTCGGCCCGGGGTCTTAGCAGTGACGTAGAATATCTGACCGTCACCGAGAAGTGGCAGTGATCTTACCGCTGGATAAAGAGTGGCGAGTGTTTTTCCTAGGCCGGTCGGAGCTTCAATGAAGAGGTGTTTTCCGTCGCGGATGCTTCGATAGACCGAGCGCGCCAGATCTCGCTGTCCGCCACGAAAATTCTCGAAAGGAAAGGCTAGCGTTTCCAAAGAAGAGTTGCGTTTTTTCAGCCACTCAACCCGTGGAACAAGCCACGAGAACCACTCATGCAGAGTTTCATCCAGAAAGCCTGCCAGAGATTCCTGACTTTCCGTATCTCGAATCACTGTCTCCAAATTTGTCTCGAAATCGAGATACGTCAGATGGTGCTCCACGACTTCCCAATGATGCGCTTCGGCTAAGATAGCTGCATAGGCCCTCAGTTGAGCCAGATGCACTGCATCCGGGATGCCGGACCACGCGCCGTCAACGGTCTTGATTTCCTCGACGATTGGCGGGATGCGCGAATCGATGATCCCATCGACGCGACCGGCCACAAGAAGTTTGATGCCTTGTCTCTCGTAAATCCGTTCAACGGGAACTTCGGCTCTGTAAGTCTTTCCTCTGGCTTGTTGGATGCGGCGATGCCCTCGTGTTCCTTCTACCGCACGATTGGAGGAGCGAAATCGGCTCTCGCCAGCTAGGTCACCGCTGCGATGAACAAACTCTACTAATTCAC
>JBGSMR010000044.1:0-6332 GCA_041740065.1 Chthoniobacterales bacterium | reverse complement strand
AGTCGACTCCCCGGTCCCAAAGTCCCAGCCGCTCAATCACCGCCAGAATTGCATTTCGAGATTGTTGTCGTTGCATGGGGCCTGCGAGCGAAAAGGCAGTCATCCAGGAATCCAGGGCGCTGTAGTAATTGCCTGTGCGCTGTTGCGCAGCGGCCAAATTCATCCACTCCTCCGAGCCTGCGCTTGGCGATTGAACCATCGATTCGTAGATGTCGAGCGCTTCGTCGTAATCTGCCCGATCCATTAGGATGGCTGCCTGCTGGGACCTTAGTTCCGCGCTTTTGCTCGGATCGAGCGCGCGGAGTTGCGCGATTGTTTTCAACGCCTGCGTCTGATCTGCGCTCCGCAGCGCGAGGTCCAACTGTAAGTCGAGTAGCTCGAGATTTTCTGGTGCGGAGTTCAATGCGACCTTGAGCGTCGCAGTCGCAGCTTCAAGTTCCGCGCGGAGAACCTGCCAACGTATTAAACGCATTGCATCATTGACCGAGGCCGATTGTTGCCAGCGGGACAGGAGCTCAGCTTCTCGGAGCTTGACGGCCTGCCCGTGAGAGTGACTGGGCTGCATCTGTTTCATGAGTTCCGCAACGAGCGTTGATGCAGATGATTCGTCGTCTTGGATCGGACCACTGCTGAGCGACTGAAAAAGCTGCGCGTCGAGTGAAGTGGCAAGCGTGTAGTCCGAGTGGACAGCTTGATCCGTTAGCGCAATCGCTTTTTCGGAATTGCCCATTTTTCCATGCAGTGCCAGCAGGACCCGCAGGGTGTCAGGGTCAGTGGGTGCTTTTGCGACCGCGCGCTGAGCGAATGCAAGTGCGGCGTCGCTATTGCCTGCGCGATCCAGCGCCTCCGCTAAAGATGAGAAGTCAGCTGGAGTCGTTTTCTTGTCGGTTCCGGAGGGATCCGCAGTTTCTGCGAGCGCTGCGAGCATTTGCGGCGAGTTCCCCCAGCGTGTTATGGCACTCGATAGAGACGATTCCTCCGTGTTTGCTTGGCGCTGCGTGATGATCATGGTCCGCAGCGCAGGGTGCATGCGGTTTTCCTCGTAAAACGCGATTGCGCGCCCCCGGATGTCCTGGCGTTCCGGATACCTTCCGATGAGTGCTTGAATCAAGGACTGTGCTTCTTCAAGCGAATCGCGGCGCACGTGAATCTGAGCGAGGAGGAGCGTCCACTCCACGTCGTCTGGTTGGGTGATGAGATGTTTTGAGATGATGTTGATAGCGCGCTCATTATCTCCGAGCCGGGATTCCAGTTCCGCCAGCTCGCGGGCCATCTCGATATTGTCGGGTGAGCTTTCGTATGCCGCTCGGAGCGCACGACGCCGGCCTTCGTGATCGCCCCGAGCACCACGGACCTCAGAAAGGAATTTCCATGCTGCGGGTGCCCTTGATGGATCCGTTGTTTCTTGTTCTACTTTCGCTTCTAGAGAAGACAGGGTTCCACTACGGACGTTCAAATCGATAAGTCTCAGCTCTAACTCCCGCCGGCGGAAGTGGCTTGGTCCGATTCGGTCTATCGCCGCTTGGGTTTCGAAAATCGCTCCCGGGAGATCATTGGATAGCTCGCGGATACGTGACAGCTGAATCTTTGCGTCGAGTCGATCCGTTGGCGTGCCGTTTTCAGCGATCCATTCGAGGGGGTTGGATGCCGGGTCATGGTCTGCGGCAGTGGTTGCGCGTTGGACGATTTTTCTGCTGAGGTCAACCGGATCATTCGTTGTCGCGAAGGAACGGGTTGATGCGGTGAATACCATCAACACCCATGCCAATACGAGAATCTGTGCCACAGAGGAAACTTTACGCGGGAGTTGCGCTCAATCAAGCCGGACGACAATATTGCTGCATGATGATGGGATGTTTCCCCGATAATTCAAAATTTCCGCGTGCTGCCATCCGGGCGGCATCCAAGCATTTGTTCTTATGTATCGGACCGGATTGTTGCTCTGAGGAAGGGGGCGAGAGCGCCTGGCTGTATTTGAAGGTTGCGGTTCAACGGACGGGGATTCCCATCCTGCGATCCAAGGTCGGGTGTCTGCGAATTTGTTCTGGAGGCCCATGGCTGGTGGTTTACCCCGAGGGCGTCTGGTATGGGGAGATCACGCCGGAGCGAATCGACCGCATCCTCAATGAGCACGTCATACAAGGGCGCGCTGTGCTGGAGTGGGCGTCGGCACAAACTGGTCTGCCCTGCGTTGATTTCGAAGCAGGGAAAATCAGCCCTTAGGGCGTCCAGTGCCCGGTTCGAGTGATTGATAGGCTGCTGGTGGCACGAAGTGTTCCAAAGGGACAGGATCCCCTGAAATCGACGTGATAGTCATGATGGATTTCTCTCCATCGCCGTCGATCATTTCCAGCCGGATCGGGAATCCTTGGATCTGCTTCGTTCCCCGCAACAGTCCCTGAAACGGGTCGATGTCGGACGGCAATGCAGCAAGGTCAGCTAGCAAACGCTCTTGATCAGGTAGGCCTTCAGTGGTCCAAACGGTGAACTTTATGCCATCGGCTTCCGCGGTCCACGCCGTCGCTTGAAATCCGGCGATCGTTTCGGATCGGTTGGTTTTGGCCAAGGTGAGTGACGGCGGGGCAGGCGCAGCGGAATCATCACGCTTGTAGTTATCCATTTCAAAATACGTTCTGTCATCGTGCAACACTGTGATTACGGTGGCGGATTTAGCATCTACAATGGATGACATGTCCGTCCCGAGGTCGATGCGATACTTATCTGCGGTCGCGCGGATAGTGATGTCGGCGGTGTCCTCCATGGGGATTCCCAAATCGAGATTTTGCACGAAAGTCACATCCGCTCGAGCGGATCCGAGAAGTGCTAATGTGGCGATGATGGTGACATATTTCATAAATGTATTTTCAGTAGTGGTGACCTAGCGATGGGCGGGAAGTTAATTCATCCCAGGGATCGCGGGCATTGCCATGGATTTGTAGTCCGCAGGCACGGCAAACACACTCGCAGGAATTTCATCGGTTGAAATCTTCTCGATAGTAATGGTTGTCATTCCGCCGCCTGGGAGATCGATAATCGTGCGGATGGGAACGCCTGGCATCGCATTAAATTGCGCCATCGAGCTAGCCATAGGGTTGGAGGACTCTGCGAGGCTTTTGAAGGCGGCTGCGACCTCTCCCTTTTCCTTGAGATCCTTTGCAAACCATGACGATACCTTCTGGCCTTGGATGGAATAGGTATACTCTTCACACTCAAACCCGTTGATCTTTTCTTTTCGGCCTGTGGGTGTGAACGACTCGGGTTTTAGATCGCTAGTTCCATCGGAGGCCATCTGGGCCTTCATCTGGTCCACTACACTGGCCGGCATTTCCATGGCCATTTTCTGTCCATGGATCAACGTGACGATCTTCTTTTTTTTGTCATCGGAGATGGTCGACATTTCTGAGCCCATATCGACGCGGGTTTTCCTGTCTGTGGCGTGGATGGTAATGTCGCCTGTCAGCTTGTCACCATCTGGCGTCTCCAGTTTCTGAACGATGGTGATATCGGCAAATCCGGAGGATACGGCAGTGATGCCGACGCAAATGGTAGCTAATGTTTTTCGAAGCATGGTGCGTGGAGTTAACGTGAAAGGTCCGATTGATTGAGTACTCGAAATCCGTCACCGCGTAACACGGCCGTAGAGCATTCGATATCGTCGACGTGGAGAGCCAGTAGCGCCCGGCCCTTGGGACGAGTAAGCATCGGGTAGCTGAAGAGCACATTGACCTCCGCTTTAAGCAGCGACGCTAGGACCTGCGCGAGACTGAGTGCTCCATCCTTCAATTCCGCCACGACGACATGACTCACATGATAAGCGATGTCGTGGTCATCGAAAATCGACTCCACTTGCTCGGGATCACTGACAATAAATCGGCAGATGGAACTTTCGGCAGAGTCTTGAATGCTCAATGCAAGAACGATGATGTTTCGTTCGTTGATAAGTTTGACGACCTCAAGGAGTGCGCCAACTTTGTTGTCTAGAAATATAGAGAAGTGTCGCACTCCTCCGTCGTCGAGTTTCTCAATGGTGATCGGTTCTTCTGTCATAGAATTTATTTGTAGGAATAAACGAGTGTCATTGGAGTTGGCGCACCTTCAGTCAATTGCACACGAACGTAGAATTGTCCGCTTGATGTCGGTTCGAACCCCGCTGCTGCTCGATAGCCCTCATCGAAGCGTTGTTGGTCGACGATGCGGCCTGTGCGGTCAAATATCGTGACAGAAATCTTTTGAGGGGCCTGCGGGGCTGCGGAGGCTGAGAACCAATATTCGTTCCCAGCAAAAAGATTGACCTCCACGATTGCTGACGCGTCCGGGGTGATAAGCTGAGTCCAATAGCCGTCGCGCACTTTATATCCATCATTGCCAAAGGCGCCCGCCAGATCGAGGGCTGCACTCCGCGTTGCAACCGATGCCGCATCGGATGCCGGCGTCGGATGTTCGGTGGGTGGCGGAGTGGCGTCAGATGTAGCGGGGGCTACGATGTCCGCGGCCCCTACCGTGCCAAGGGCCAATGCAAGCAATCCAAAGAATGAGAGGAATCGGAATTTCATGAGGCTGGAGGCGTTGCTGGTGCGATCGGAGCAATCGTCTCGACCAATCTTGAAGTGGTCGCCCGCATCGCATCCACGGACTGCTCGGTGAGCGAGGCGCCCATAGTGCCTTCAAGAATCCCGTGGACTTGCTCCAGTCCCTCGCGAGTCGTTCCGACGATCGCCTCCTGTTTCATCCGATCCGGGAGTGCGTCAAGCTTAGTGATCAGAAGGTTTACGACGGACGGTTGATTTAGTATTTGTGATACGTCTTCGCGATATTGCCCGCCGACGACATCGCAAGCAGCTTGGGTGCCACGCAACCAAGCGCCGACGGTGACGAGGCTGACGAGATCGTTGTCATTTTGCGCCCGCATGGCGAGTTTCACTTCATTCTCAGTGGCGTCGAGCTCTTCGCGAAGCGCGTTCCATTCATTGTTTTCCGCAAAATCGCTGATGCTGTTGCCGCGGGCGAGAATGCTTTGGGTAATCCCGAGGCTTTTTGCCAGGCTGATAATGTCTCTGCCGATATTTTTCACTCTCTGGCTATCCTGCGCCTCTACGGCAATGAATCCATCAGCCACGCGTGTCCCTAGGTGCAGTGCCAACACAGCGCGATTCGTGGTGGTTGGAGAGGCGGGAGCCCGCACTAACTGAGACCAAGCGGGACGGTCATACTTGTTAATTGCCGCAAAACACTCGCCCGGGGAAGGAATAGAAATGTCGTCCACTCGGACCGCCTTTGCAATATCGTCTGGAGACAGTGAGTCGCTCGACGGCACAGTCTGCTCCGCATATGTTGTGATCGCGGCAAATCCGATGACAAAAAGCAATCCGAGTCTCATTTAAAGAGCAGTGTAATAGATCGAGTCTCGCGTGACCAGCTAGATTCTTATCGCTGGATCAATGTTTGGCCGTTACCAATGACGCCGTGACGAACTCGAAACTGCCGATATTTGACGTAAGCGAACAAATTCTCTCAGGCTGCACGCGTACAAATCGATTGCTTCTAAAGGCCCCCACCGGGTCAGGAAAATCCACGCAAGTGCCCCAGATGCTTCTGGATGGCGGCCTCCTTGGATCAGGGATCGTGATTGTGCTGCAACCGCGCCGTCTCGCTGCCCGGATGCTGGCGGCAAGAGTTGCAGCTGAACGGGGCGGGACGCCGGGTGGTGAGGTAGGATATCAAATTCGGTTTGACAACGTGTCCGGGCGCGACACGCGGATTCTTTTTGTCACCGAGGGTATATTGCTGCGCAGAATGCTCCGAGATCCTCAACTCGCCGGAGTGTCCGCTGTGATATTCGATGAATTTCATGAGCGGCATCTGTATGGAGACATATCACTGGCCCGGGTGATGGACTTGCAGGATGAGACCCGGCCGGACCTCCGGATCCTCGTGATGTCGGCGACTCTTGACGGGCCGATGCTCAAGACTTACCTCGGGGGATGTGAGGTGGTGGAGTCTGAGGGAAGGGTCTTTCCGGTCGAAATTGACTACCTTAAGCGCGAACCTGGAGATGAGCCGGTGTGGGAATTGGCGGCTGACGCGATCAGTCGGGAATTTCCTCAGACTGCGGGAAATGCATTGGTTTTCATGTCGGGTGCCTATGAGATTCAACGCACTATCCGCGCGATTGAGGCACGGCTCGGTGCCAGCGTTCCTGTCCTGCCCCTGCACGGGGAGTTGTCGCCGGATCAGCAGGATATGGCCGTGGGAGCAGGGGGCGCGCGACGTGTCATCGTATCCACGAATGTCGCAGAAACATCGCTAACCATCCAAGACGTCACGCTGGTGGT
>JBGSMR010000035.1:0-5660 GCA_041740065.1 Chthoniobacterales bacterium | reverse complement strand
TGGCGTCGAGTGTCTCGGTGAGTGATCCAATTTGATTGACTTTGACCAAAATCGAAGTAGCGGTGCCCGAATCGATGCCCTTTTGGAGGAATTCGACGTTGGTCACAAATAAATCATCGCCGACGATCTGCACCTTTTCACCCAGCGCATCCGTGAGTGTTTTCCAGCCGGCCCAGTCGTTTTCGGCGCAGCCGTCTTCAATAGATATGATCGGATATTTCGCGCACAGCGTTTTATAAAAATCGACCATCTCGTCGGAGGTGCGCACAGAGCCATCGGATTTTTTAAAAATGTATTTCTTCTTGGATGCGTCGTAAAACTCAGATGCCGCTGCATCAAGAGCAATAAAAACGTCTTTGCCAAACTTGTAACCAGCGTTTTTGACGGCCTTTGCAATCGAGTCGAGTGCGTCATCCACCGAACTCAGAGCGGGGGCAAATCCTCCTTCATCTCCGATAGCGGTAGACAGCCCGCGTGCCTTTAGCACGGCTTTGAGGGCATGAAAAATTTCAGTGCCGCAGCGGAGAGCTTCAGAAAATGTCGGCAGCCCTTTGGGCATAATCATGAATTCCTGGAAGTCAATGGGCGCGTCCGAATGGGCACCGCCATTGAGGATATTCATCATCGGGACAGGCAGAACCTTGGCGTTGGGGCCGCCCAGATACTTATAGAGGGGAAGTCCGAGTTGCATTGCTGCCGCCTTGGATGCTGCGAGCGACACTCCGAGGATCGCGTTGGCTCCGAGCTTCTTTTTATTTGGCGTGCCGTCGAGTGCGATCATCACCTTGTCGAGCGAGACTTGGTCCAGCGCATCCATGCCTATCACCTCTGGAGCGATCGACTTGAGGACATTGTCCACGGCCTTGGTAACCCCTTTGCCGAGATACTTGGCTTTGATCCCGTCGCGAAGCTCGCTGGCTTCATGCTCACCGGTGCTCGCACCACTCGGGACGGCCGCACGGCCGACCGCACCACCGAGAAGCTCAACGTCCACTTCGACGGTCGGGTTCCCTCGGGAGTCGAGGATTTGTCGGGCGTTTAATGTGATGATCGTAGTGTCAGACATGATTGGATTTGGGATTGAAAGTTTTGAGTGGTTGTCTGCCGGGATCAGTTCGAAGAGTCCGGAGTGATGCCCAGCACTTCAAGTTCTTTGAATGCGGTGATGGAATCAATTTTGACGCGGCGCAATCCACGCTCCGTGGGAAGTTCGATGATTTCGCCAACCGTATGTCCCAAGACTGCCTGACCGATTGCTGCCTTGTAGGAGAGGATTCCTTTTTCAGGAATGCTATCCCAGGCTCCGAGGATCGAATATGTCTCACTGGCTCCCGTGTCAGGATCGACCAGTGAAACGATGGAGCCGATGGAAACCTTCGAGGTATCCACTTCTTCGAAGTTTGTGCCCCGTGCCAGATCAAGGTCGCGTTGCATTTCCGCTTGTTTGCGTTGGAGTACCGCCTGTTGTTCCTTGGCTGACTTAAATTCGAAGTTCTCGCGTAGATCTCCGTAGGAGCGGGCGATATTAATATCCCGGATATTTTGAGGAATCTGGCGATTCACGAGGTCTTCGTATTCGAGACGGCGGCGTTCGAGGCTGGCCCACGAGACCACCAGGCTCTCATCCTTGCTCTCGTCCTGTCCACCCGTGATCATCGTTGCGATTTCCGGCTGTAGTTTGATGATCCGGCCGAGGAGTGAGCGTTTGTCAAGATCGTCAAAGACGGTGGTTAATTTGAGTTTTCGGACGACGTCTCGGACTTCGACTTTCGTCGCTGAATTCAACAGGTCAGCCAATAGCGTTTTGTCGTCGAGAACAAGATCAGCCAATCGTGTGCCGCGTGTGATGTCGGAAAGCATGTCCTGTTCGAGCGATGAAAGCACCGCGCTGAACAAATCGATGTTGAATGTGCCCTCGTATCCAGCGCCACGTTCTTTGCAGAGCCAGATTAGCATCTCTGGTGATGCGTTGCGCTCGCGGATGATTTTGTCCAGAGCCGCCGCGAAATCTGCCTTGCTATCTTGATCGTCAAATAAACGTGCGATTTCCTGCACGAGGCGCGGGCTGGTGGACTTCAATGAGAGCTGAACGGCTTTGTCCTGCCAGTTGTCGGGAAATGCCGTCGGAAAATGTGCCAAGATTCGCCGGTGTTTACCCGATGGGAGAGAGCTGAAAATTTCAGCAAGACGCCACTGTTCGCTTTTGAGGTAGTCAGCGACTTTCGGGACCGCTTTGTCGAGTTCCAGAGCTTTGTGACGGTTGATGATTTCATCGCGGGCAAGCAGGAGCTCAATCGCCTGCACGGTGTGAAGTTTTTGCCCCTTTTTGGCATTTTCTTCTAGCGATGCAGTGAGTTTTTTCAACTCATCCACTTCTTCGATAAGGTCGTCTAGTGCCTTGAGCACTGCGTCGATGGCTACGACTTGATCTTTGGGATGTCTGGCATCATGGAAGGAGGTGAAAAGTTTTGTGCTCTGGTTGACCGCCTCTGCGTGCAGCTCAATCGGCTCGGTCTTTTTAGCAGGTAAATGCACGCGTGAATCCGTGCGAAGTTTTTTCTTTGCTGCATCCCACCACTTGCGAAATGCGACGATGTCCATTGCGTCGGGCACCAGCGACGACTGAAGTTGCTCGACGGTGGCTTGCCCGCCGAAGTCCGAGAGGATGGAGCAGGCGACTGCGGCGGGATCCGTCTTGGCGTCCGCCCGTAAACCTTCGGGATCGGCCGATGCGCGAGCGCGAACTGAGCCGGATGGAATCACGGTGAGTGTTTCCGCAGCATATTGAAACTGCATGGGGTGGCTTTTCTTGGAGGTAAAATCAATTACGATCTGACCCGTCAGCACATTCCACTCCGCAATTCGTCCAAACCCCCAGCTCTTGTGCTGGCAATACGCGCCGGGTTCCAGCGCCTCCAACTTGATGGCGGCATCTTGACTTAGTTTCCCCGACTCTACGACTTTCTGAAGTTCTTCGTTCATGTATCAGTCTCCCAAATTATTTCCCCCAGCCCCATTGGCGAGTAAATACTTTGCAAGATGTATCTAGAAGCCCGTCAAAGCGTCTAAAAAAGTGGCCTCTCAAGAGTCCTTTTGAGCCGATAAATCCAATGCTCTCGCAGGTCTCCCCTGACGGCAGCGGCTCTATCCGAGTTGGCTGAGCAATTTTTCGTGGATCCCATCGAACCCGCCGTTGCTGAATACGACAACGACGTCCCCAGACACGACCAAAGGCTTCAAGCGGGACACAATATCATCTGCTGTCGGCTCATAAAAAGCAGGCTTTCCCATGGCTGCGATGTCTGACACGACGCGTTCCGGGTCCAGACGATCTTCGGGCGGCAGTTGGTCCAATCGGGCAATTTGAGCAATGAAAACGCCGTTGGCATCCGAGAATGCTTCTGGAAGGGATGTCTGGAATACTGCTCGGCGCGTCGTGTTTGATCGCGGCTCAAAGATCGCCCAGAGTCTTGCGTTGCCATGACGCTTACGCAGCCCGGCGAGGGTTTCGCGAATGGCTGTCGGGTGGTGACCAAAGTCGTCAATGACAGTGACCCCGGCGACCACGCCACGCACTTCCTGGCGGCGTTTGATGCCTCGGAATGTGGCTAGAGCCTCACGAATCGTAATGCTGTCGATGCCGTAAAAATGGGCTGCACTAGCTGCCATGGCGGCATTTCGGATATTAAATTCGCCGAGCATGGGAATCTCGAAGCGTTCGCCGAAAAGCTGAAAGGCCGAACCCGTGGCGAGATGCTCGACATGAGAGATCCGATGGCCCGCATTCGCGGAGAATCCCACCTCCAGAATCGGGGCGGGGCAATTTTGTCCGACATCGACACAATTTGGGTCATCGGCGTTGAGCAGGACCATGCCATTTTCCGGCACGATGTTTAGCAGGCGGCGGAAGCTAATCTTGATTTCATCGAGATCCCGGAAAATATCTGCGTGGTCGAACTCGATGTTATTAACAATGACCAGTTCTGGAAGATAGTGGATGAACTTCGAGCGCTTGTCGAAAAACGCAGTGTCGTATTCGTCCCCTTCAATGATGAAATATTTCGAGTCACGCAAGCAAGCGCCCTGACCGAGGTTTTCGGGAATTCCCCCGATGAGATATCCTGGCTCGCGCCCCGCGTGCTCAAAGATCCACGCGAGGATGGACGTTGTGGTTGTTTTTCCGTGGGTTCCGGTGACGACTAGATTGTGCCGCCCGCGCAGAAAATACGTCTTCAGGGCTTCCGGGAGCGAGAGGTAAAATAGTTTGCGATTGAGCACCGCCTCGACCACGGGACGGCCGCGGGACATGGCATTGCCAACGACCACAACGTCGGTGTCGGCGGGGATGCCGTCCGCTTCATATCCCGGGATGATTTCCACGCCCGAGGATTCCAAAAACGTAGACATGGGCGGGTAGACCTTGTCGTCCTGCCCGGTCACATCGAATCCTTGCGTCCTCATCGCAGCGGCTACCGCGCCCATGGCGGTGCCGCAAATTCCAAGGAAGTGGATGTGTTGCGCGCTTGTCTTCACGACTCCAGCAGCGGAATTAATAGACGTCCTTGCGATAGCGCTTCGCTTTTTTTATCGCGTCGATATAGGCGGCGGCTTCTTCCGGGGATTTCCCACCGGCCTTTTCTACGACTTGATGCAGCGCGACATCGACGTCTTTTGCCATGCGTGCTGCGTCACCGCAGATATAGAAGAATGCACCGCTTTCGAGCCATTGATATAGCTCCTCCGCAGCCTCGACGATGCGATGCTGGACATAGATCTTGTAATCCTGATCCCGGGAGAATGCGGTGTCGAAGCGGGTCAGGGTGCCATCGGCAACATAACCTTCGAACTCGTCCTGATAAAGAAAGTCCGATGCCGAGCGTTGTTCGCCAAAGAAGAGCCAATTTTTTCCGGGTGCCTTGTTGGCCTTGCGTTCCTGAAGCATGGCACGGAAGGGCGCGATACCGGTGCCCGGCCCGACCATGATCATGTCCGTCGTGGGATCTTCCGGAAGGCGAAAATGTTTGGCTCCATGCACAAAAACCGGAACTTTACCGTCCCCTTCGGCACGTTCTGCGAGAAACACCGAGCAAACGCCAGATTTTTGCCGACCGAATGCCTCGTAGCGGACGCTCGCCACCGTGAGGTGGACTTCCTCGCCGACGACCTTCTGCGATGAAGCGATGGAGTAGAGCCGGGGTTGTAACTTGCGGAGCACCTTTACCAATTCCTCGGGAGTGAATGTCAGAGTAAACTCATTGAGTACATCGAGCACGTCGCGGCCCCAGAGCCATTTTTCCAACTCGCTCTTGGTGCTTGGATCAAGCAGCTCGTTCATGAATGCGGCAGAGAAGTCCTGCGCTGCGACTGCTTGCAAGAGCTGCTTTGAAGGCTCCGTGAGGATATAATCTTTCAGCAACGCTGCACGCAGCTCCACTTGCTCGCCCGCAGGGTTGGTCACAAGCGCGTCGGCAGCCAACCCCGTTCGGGCAAGAATGGCGTCCACTAGCGTGGGGTCATTTTCCGGGAAGATTCCAAGCGAGTCACCCACCTCGTAGGCAAGGTCAGAACCTTTCAGGCTAATCTCAAAATGCCGGGTGTCTTTTTCCGAAAGATCGCCAGTCAATTTTCTATTAATCGCAACCGTAGCTGGAAATGGATTC
>JBGSMR010000454.1:0-4869 GCA_041740065.1 Chthoniobacterales bacterium | reverse complement strand
GGATATGCCCCGGACCATCGTGC
Source organism: Chthoniobacterales bacterium (assembly GCA_041740065.1). GTDB lineage: Bacteria > Verrucomicrobiota > Verrucomicrobiia > Chthoniobacterales > JAATET01 > JBDNGG01. The sequence continues at coordinate 4,846 of JBGSMR010000454.1, read as the reverse complement.
CCCATGAGGACAACATTGTCGGTGAAATCCATCGCGTAATATTCGGTGAATGATCCACCTGCCCCGAATGCGTCCATGATCTTCATTGCCTGGGCATTCTTGACCTCGTACTCACCGGCCACCGGAACCCCGCGGGCAGTGAGCAGGGAGTTCCCAAGGATCACCGAACTCATCACATCCTCGTGTTCGTCGCAACCGGAGCCCATGTAGTAGTAGGCCATCGAACCGAGGCGTTTTTCCGCCACGAGCTTATCCAGTGCTACCGACGTGCGCGCCGCGCGCTCCAATTCCGCCTCCGAAGAGTCGGGCTGAATGTCAAACGTCGCGCGAAATTCTACTAGCTTCGCCGCGGTCTCATCCGGTGTGACCGTGCGACGCAACGCGGCAAGCTCTTCGACTTCCACGATCTCCATGTGGCCGCCAAAGGAGGCAATCTGCAACGTCATATCGGTGTAAATATCGAGCATCCCATTATAATAATGCCCCATGAGACCTAGCCGGTTGTGAGACATCACACTGGCCACGCGCGCCGCCTCGATCCAGTCGTCAATCTCACCCCAAACGTCGCTTTCCTCCGAGAGAACTCCTGTCACCTGATGGAATACGATACGGGCGCGGTTGAACGCGTTGGCAATTTCGGGCACCGGACAGGCTGAGCAATGCGCCAGCCATTCCCCCGTCATTTTGGTGCGGTCGCCCAGTTTATTAAAGGTTGCGTAATCAATTGCAGCCGACGGCTGCAGGTTCAAGATGATAACCGGCACCTTGGCGCGCTGCACTACCGGGAGAACAGTTGAACTCAGCGCGTAAGTCGTAACATACAAGAAAATCAAATCCACATCCCCGCGACGGAACGCATGGCCGGCCTCCATGGCCTTTTCGGGCGAGTCCACCATACCGAGATTGACCACCTCCACTCCCGGTCTTTCGAGTTCGGCTGAGACACGAGCAACATACCCTTCAAGCCGCTCTTTAAGTCCGGAAAACTGCGACCAGTATGCTTCGAGACCAATTCCAAAAAGACCAACACGGAGAGGATGAGACACGGGAGTTAACATAGAATTCATGGGAGAGAGAATATATCTATGAACACTCAACACCCGGGTGCACATCTTGATAACCGTGATTGCATAAAGAAATCTTTCGGATACATACAAATATCTATCAAAAGCTATTTCCGATATTATGCGTCAGGTTCGATTGAGGACGGCTGGGGGTTTCATTTGTCATCCATCGGACGCTGTCGCATCGCTCCCGATCAGCCCTACCCTCCGCCCGATCATCCCTCGGGACGGAACTTTTCATGGGAAACGGGAAGAGTTCTTCCCGCGCTTCAACTCGTCGCAGTGCGGCGGGGACGGGGGCGCATTGAGTGGCGGAATCGGGATCTTAAAATTCGCGACGGCACGTTCTTTTTACTCCTTCCTGGTGAGTGGCATCGCTACCGGCCGGACCGCGATTCTGGATGGACTGAGGAATGGATCGAGCTCCGGGGTCCGCAGGTGGCGCGATGGGTCGAGAGCGGATTATTTGGCGAGCGGGCGTTCCTATTACCCTCGGATTCCCTCGTCTGGTCACGCTTTCGGGAGTTGCACGCCTTGGCATTGGATGGCCCGATCCGGCCCCCGGGCAAGCTGGCCGGACTGGCTATGAGTTTGCTGGCCGAAGCGACGCAAAAGCGATCCAGCAAAACAGCAGGCACCGATGACCGAGCGCACCGCGTCGTCGCACTGGCCAGGGAACATCTACAATCTGGCAAAGGCATTGCAGACACAGCCGATGCCTTACGGGTAAGCTACCCCACCCTGCACCGGTATTTCCAGTCCGTCCTGGGAATGCCTCCCAAACACTATCTGTCTCAACTGCGAAGAGCCCGCTCGGAAACGCTCCTTGCAGGCGGCACCCTGAGCATCAAAGAAATCGCGGCTGACCTCGGGTATCATTCCGCCTCCCATTTTTCGCTGGCATTCAAAAAGACATACGGCGAGTCGCCTCTCGCCTGGAGAAGGCGGTTGTCAGAGCTTGGAAAATAATCCTAAATCGCGCAGTTGGAAGGCCTGAAAATACCAGTTTTTACCATGAAGACCGGGAAGGACATGAAGAAATGACTTTCTGGAAGCTGACCCGACCAAGCGGAATTGCCTTCACCCATTGGGTGAACGAGATGAATGGTCCTGATTTCCCCTAAGGTATTGAACTTCATGCCCTTCGTGTCCTTCATGGGGGATTCAATTGCGGCTTCTAGGATAATTACTGACTGACGCGGAGTCAGCAGGGGAGGGACTGCGACTACACTCCCAAAGTAATCTCGATTACTCCACGAGACGTCATATCGACCGGGATTTCCAACCGGTCTTTTACAGGAGTCATCATTGTGTCGGAGATTTCGATTGGAGCAGCAAGGGCCTCCAATCCCGAAAATGGAATTTCGCGGATCCGCACGCGAACCGGTCCCGAGGGAAGCCGATTTCCCAGACGGGAAAGTTTTTCGATGATGACATTGCTGGAAAACTCACTCGTTCCATCGTTGCCAACAAGGATCCGGGCATAACCCTTCGCAGCATCCACCGAAGCCACGGCACTGAGGAAGCCACCCGGGGCGACAGGAACCATTTCGCCGCTCATCTCCGCATACGATTTATACACGTGCCAGAGCGCCCGGGGTTGGAACGGAAACGTGGTCACGATGTTGTCCAGTCTACCGGGAGCCAGGCCATTAGTGGTCGAGTCTTTTTGGTCGGGGTCCTCATTCCAACAAGCACGGATGGCGTAACGGATGTCGGTCCCTTCAAGGTTGCTTAAAAACCGCACCGTATTCCCGGGGCTCTGCATCAGATCAATGCCCGGACCCTGATATTCATTGATATCAATGGGCCGATCAGGAATTCCATTGGCCGCCATAAAAGCTCTCACGGCCTCTACTTGCCCGGGAATCTCCCTCGGATTCACCATCTCATGCCAACTCACGATATCAGGGAGCACATTATTATCCCGGGCAAAGATGAGAAAATCTTTCAGCCACCCTCCCCGCCTTGGGTTGGCTCCCTGGGTGACAAAATAGGCAATGCTGGGACCTACAATTTTCGCTTGGGGATCTTTGGCCCGGACCCGTTCGAAGGCATGTTTCCAAGTTTGAAAGAACTGGGCTTGGTCGCGCCCCCAGAAGTCAGCATTGTCGGGTTCATTCCAGAGATCCCACTCGATCTGCCAACCCTCGCTCGCGGGAAAATCCGTCAGAGCCGCATCGACGAGGGAATCGAGTTTCTCGTCCAGAAGTTGAAATGAGGTGATGCCGTTGTGATCCGGATCGCCGGGCCATCCCCAGGATTGATGGAGTCCAAACCACATGTACTCATCTGAGACAATGACCTGCTGTATGACATTCGCATTCTTCAGTCGGTTCATATAGGCGGCAGAGGAAAATCCGTTTTCGCCGCTTTGACCCGGCGGGGTGTAGGGCAACTTGTTGGGATTGCCGAGAAACGCAGGAAACCGCTGGATGCGGGGCTTCAATGCCTCATAAAGCTCCGTCCCTGGCAGCTGATCGGAAAGCCCATGAAGAAATCCGGTGGCCTTTTGGGAAACGGGTGCGCCCGCCCGGGAAAGGTCCACGATCAGCCCATCGGGTCGAATTTCCACGTCATCGATATAATAGTCACGGGTCGGATCCAGGCAGAAGACATAGAGACTCATCTCGGTTGTATCGCCGGAATCCGTATACAAAAATCCTCCAGAAAGCTCCGTCCATTCGCCCGCGGCACAGACTTTTTGCTGCAAAATGGGCCCATAGGAGTCCTCACCGCCGCGCGTCTGTTTGGTCGTAAGCTGCACCGTGATATCAGGACCCGGCGCGGGCTTGATCCAAATCGAGGCCCGATAGGATGTCCCCGATGTCAGGATATCCTGCAGACCCTTCAGCCACGGTCCATTCCACTCCGCCGTCCGTCCGCTCACCAGACCCGAATACTTGCCGGTGCGCTTTTCTGCGGTCGTCGCCGTAAGCGAAGATCCCACCGCAGACCATTCATCAATGTCTCTGCCCTCGAAGCCCGCATTAGAAAGGAGATTTGCTTCGGCCAATGCGGAGAACAGTGTTCCCGAAAAAACCATCGCGACCGATGCTGCGAGACACACACGCTTGAACGACTGGAGAGAAATTTGCGACATCATTTATGGACTGTAGGTTAATCTTGTTTTGAACGAATCCGGGCAACTTTTTTACACCAAATCAATGGGCATTGGCATGGCAAGCATCGGTCATTCGATTATATTGTCATCCACCCATTGCGGGATGTTGGGAAAGTTGCCGCTGATGACAAGCAGCGCGTAAAGCCGGATCAAAGCGGCATAGTAGCCGTCTTCCTGCACCGAAATCTTGTTCATCGCCTCGAACCACGCCTCAGGAGACGCGTCAGGGGAACTCGCCGCGACAGACAGGAAGCTGGCGAGAAACGCAACGGCTCGATTTTTGCCTGTGGGTGCGCCGTCAAGCGAATAGCCGTCGACCACAGTTGAAGGCTTGGCTCCGGAGTTGGAGGCTAACCAAGCGGCAATCTTGGAATTCATCGCCACGGCCTCCGCTGCCTTCTCCGGACCATACCAAGCGAGATGCAGCGCATTATGTATCGGCAACTGGAGAGCGTCGTAATCGAACGTATAATCCGCGAAATACGCTTCCGACGCGCCGGTCGGCGACCCATCGATCCGGCACCAGTGCGGCGGTAAGCCCGTGGGGCTGAGTTTGAGCACGCGTTGGAGGAGTTCCACCGTTGAGACGCGAACTTTACTCCAGACCGCATCAGGCACCGCCTTTTCCCACACCCGCCAATAGGCGAGTTTCCAGGTC
>JBGSMR010000422.1:0-5830 GCA_041740065.1 Chthoniobacterales bacterium | reverse complement strand
CATCCTGAATAGTGGCAATGCAAATGCCTGCACGGGCTCCCAGGGAATTGCAGATTCCAATGCGACCGCTGATGCCGTAGGCCAAGCTCTCGGCGTCTCCGGTCGGGAGATTCTCGTGTGCTCGACCGGTCGGATCGGCGTGCCAATGCCGATAGAAAAACTCATCAACGCTGTCCCAACGCTCGTATCATCGCTCCACCCGAAAAATGGACTCGCCGCCGCACGGGCCATCATGACGAGCGACAGCGTGCCAAAAGAATTCGCCGTCGAAGTCACGACTGACGGTAGATCATTCCGGGTCGGCGGCATCGCGAAGGGCGCGGGAATGATTGATCCCAATATGGCGACGATGCTCAGCGTCGTGACAACGGATCTTGCCCTATCCAAGGCCGATCTTAAGAAGTGCCTCAAAGTAGCCGTAGCGCAGTCGTTTAATCGCATCACTGTGGATGGTGACATGAGCACGAATGACACCGTGATCTTACTATCCAGCGGCGCGAGCAATGCGCCCGTGGACATCGACGCCTTTCAAAAGGCGCTGAATATAGTCACCCTCGACCTGGCGACGAAAATCGTGTTGGATGGAGAAGGTGTGAGCCGATTCATCGAGGTGATCGTTCGGGGCGGAAAATCTCTTCGAGACGCCAGGATGGCTGCAGAAGCAGTTGCAAAATCCCAGCTCGTCAAATGCGCATGGGCCGGTGGCGATCCGAATTGGGGCCGAATCCTTGATGCCGTAGGATACTCCGGTGCAGCGATGGACCCCGACCGTGCAGACATCGATTATGATAACGTGCCTGCCGTTCGCTCAGGCATGGCGGCATCCACTCCTGTCGCAAAGCTTCAAAAAGTCGTCAGGAAGAAAAGGTTCACCGTCGTAATCGATCTGCATGCGGGAACTTCGGAATACTCCGTGCTCACCACCGACCTCACGGAAGACTACGTGAAATTCAACCTCGGAGAATAGAACCATGTCTGACATCCGCAGAGAGCTCACCGCTCAAGGTCGATCCGAAGTCCTTATTGAAGCCCTTCCGTTTATTCAAAAGTTTCGAGGACAGACCTTTGTTATCAAATACGGGGGCAGCGCCATGGACGACGACCGCGCCGTAGAGCGACTGCTGCGCGACGTGGTATTCCTGGAAGCCGTCGGGATTAACCCAGTCCTCGTCCACGGAGGAGGCAAAGCGATCTCAGCCAAAATGCGCGCCGCTGGCCTCGCCCCGCAATTCATCAACGGGCTGCGTGTCACAGACGCTGCATCCGTCAAGATCGTCGAAGAAACACTCGATCAGGAAATCAACCCGGGCATCGTGGAAATGATACGCAAACTCGCCGGAAAAGCCGTCGGGCTCTCCGGAAAAGACGTATTTAAAGCCTCGCGTCTCGCGCCCCTCGAGACCGAGCAAGGCCTTAAGGACATCGGTTATGTGGGCGAGGTTTCGACAATCGTCACCAGTCCTGTGCTTGAACTAGTGCAAAAGGAATTCGTTCCAGTCATCTCTCCCATCGGAGCGGAACCGGACGGCCAGGTGCTGAATATCAATGCCGATGTCGCAGCAGCCGCTCTGGCCGCCGGGCTGCGCGCGCACAAGCTCGTCTTCATTAGCGACGTTCCCGGCATCATGCGCGACCCAACACAACCAGATTCCCTCGTCCCGAGCCTCAGCGTGGCAGAGACAGAAGTGCTGATCAAACAGAAGGTAATCGATGGTGGGATGATTCCTAAAGTCCGCTCCGCAACGCGCGCTCTAGGTCAAGGGGTGTCAAAAATCCACCTCATCGGCGGCCAAATCCCGCACGGGTTGCTACTCGAAATTTTCACCAATTCGGGCATCGGCACAGAAATCACACCGTAATCCAAAAAATTCACCACTTACGTTTGCCGCGGATTCGCGTAAGTTCCACATCATGACGTTTTCGCAGCGGTTTCCATCCGCAAAATTCTCACCATTGATCCAGCAGTTCAGGAGACTTCTGGATCCCTCGGACGACGCGCGACTCGACGCAATGGCGCAGCAATCCGCCGGCATCACACGGCGGTTTTTTGGCCGGACAATGCGGCTTTTCGCACCGCTCTATGTTTCGAATGAATGCATTAATTCGTGCGCCTACTGTGGATTCTCACGAGAAAACGCGATCTTACGCGTTACCCTCGAGCAAAATGAAATCGCCACCGAGGCGCAGCATCTTGCCGAGACCGGGTTTCGCAATATCCTGCTTGTTGCTGGCGAACATCCGAAATTTGTCTCCAATGGATATCTGGAATCCTGCATCCGCCGCCTCGCCGAATTCATCCCTAGCATCTCGCTCGAAGTGGCACCCATGGAGGCAGTCGACTACAAACCACTCGTCACCGCCGGCGCCGAAGGGCTCGTAGTGTATCAGGAAACTTACGATCCCACGGCATACCGCGAACTCCACACATCCGGTCCAAAAAAAGATTTCTCCTGGCGCCTCGACTGTCCCGAGCGTGCCTATGAGGCAGGGTTTCGACGGATTGGAATTGGTGCGTTGTTTGGGCTGAGTGACTGGCGGGAAGAGGCTATCGCACTTGCCTCCCACCTCGAGCACCTTCTCAAATCCTGTTGGAGGGCGCAACTCACGGTCAGTATGCCCCGCCTTCGGCCAGCCGCTGGCGAGTTTGAGCCGACGCATCCCTTGGCCGACCGCGATTTCATCCAGCTCCTCTGCGCGCTGCGGATTACCTTCCCCCATGTCGGTATCGTGCTCAGCACGCGCGAACCCGCCGCGCTGCGAGATGCGATTGCCCCACTAGGCGTCACTATGATGTCCGCAGGCAGCCACACCGAACCCGGCGGCTACACCGGCCAAGGCACAAACCACCTCCATATCACGCGCAAAGGAAAAATCACCGATGATGCAATACCGGCGGCAGCATCAGCCACGGAGCAGTTCGCCATTTCGGATGACCGTTCACCTGCCGAAGTCGCGGCCAAACTCGTCTCCATGGGCTTTGATCCTGTGTGGAAAGATTGGGACGCAGGCATCTTGGGAGCAGTTCGGGCCGCCGGATAGCTTTCATTTCCACCCCACCACAGCCTCGGCTGACGTATAACCTATCGATGATTTACCGAGCTCGGCGCCTTCTCACGATGGATGGGCAACCGCCCGTCGATGACGGCGCCATCGTGGTCCGCGAAGGATGTATCGAAGCCGCTGGACGATACAACGACATAGCACCGATCCACGGGAGTGATGTCTGTGATCTGGGTGACGTGGTCCTGATGCCCGGGCTTGTCAATGCGCACTGCCACCTCGACTTCACGATCATGCGTGGAGCAATGCTCCGGACGACGAGCTTTTCCGCGTGGATTAAGCGACTTAACGAGCTTAAACGCACGCTCACCGACGACGAATACCTTTCATCAATTGCTAATGGATTCGCAGAACTAAAGCGCTGGGGCGTGACCACCGTTCTCAATATTGAGTCCTTTCCAGAGTTGATGGTGCGGATGCCTGCGCCTCCAATCCGGACATGGTGGTTTTATGAACTCCTCGACATCCGCAATCGCATTCACACGGAGGATGTCGTGGCGGGTGCACTTTCATTTTTTGAATCGCACCGCAATTGGCGCGGCGGATACGGGCTCGCACCACACGCCCCATACACCACGTCTCTTGCCCTCTACGAACTGGCCCGCTCGTGCTCGGAACAGCACAAGATGCCATTCACTACGCACCTCGCAGAGACAGACGAGGAGATGGCGATGTTCGCAGATGCGAATGGACCGATGTGGGAATTCCTCGCAGGTCTCGACCGCAACATGGACGATACCGGCGCAATCACGCCAATCCAGCATCTGCTGAGAGCAGATGTCCTACCGACGGGAGCCATCCTTGCTCACATGAATCAGCTGGGCCCCGGCGATCTCGAAGCGCTCGCTCCTCACGCGCACCGCTTCGCGGTGGTCCACTGCCCCAATTGCCACGAATTCTTCTCTCGTCCGCCCTTCCCATACCACGCCTTAAGCGAGCTAGGACTTTCTATATCTTTGGGCACCGATAGCTGCGCCAGCAATATCGGGCTCAATTTGTTTTCCGAAATGCGCACTTTCCGCAATGCGCATCCCGACGTGGATCCGGCCGAGATTCTGCGAATGGTAACCACACGACCCGCCGCGGCACTCGGTCAGCAGGGGAAACTCGGCGTGCTAGCCCCCGGCGCGTACGCGGATTTTATTGCAGTTTCAGACGACGGGAGTTCGAACGATGTGCACGAAATGCTTATCGACACCCATCGACCCCCGATCCATGTCTTCGTGGAAGGCCAGTGCTCCGCAAGTGCCGAGACCTAAGGTCCTACTGCACCAGCGCCGGCAATCGCAGCGCCAAACACCAGCGTGAAAACCGCAATCATAAATCCGCAAAGAAGGAACATTGGAATAATCACTGCAACAATGGCAGAGCCAAGCCCAATCTTGTGCGCTTTTTGCAATCCGATGACCACCCCAACAAGGTTCCAAATCATTTGCACATATTGTCCGCAAAACGGAATGCATTGGAAGATCGACGTCGATCCCTGCACGTAACACGCGACACGGAACGTCGTTGCAAATCCTTCTTTCGCACTTCCCGTGATCATCAATCCGAGGTGATACAACCCGGCGGTGAGGAACGCGATAGCTGACACGATGACCGGCATCAGAAACATCGCTACGAGATAGATCGGCACCATCCATTCGACCGGAAAAGCCGGTGCCTGCTCGGTGAGGCGCTCGGGCTTGGCCATTGAAAACGCGAGTTCATAACATAGCGTGATGACGTTCCCCACGGTTCCCAACATGAGAAAAAATAAAAACGGCCGGAGAAGATTTTTCGATTTAGAAAGGTTCGAAAACGTAAATCCCGGACTTCCAAGCGACTCCTTGACGGTGCCAACCACGCGCTGAACCAGCGACTGCTCACCCTCCGACTCCCACGCGGGCATCACTCCATGCTCCGCCTCAATAGACGGTTCCAATATCGTCGCAGGTTCGGGAATCAGCGGATCAGGACCAGATGGAAAATTCTGGGCAGTGACAATTGGTAGACCGGTCCACTCGGACAGTGGCATCCATGCATCCATGCCTTCCTGCCAGGCGAGATCGGTGGATTTGAATCGGCCGGACTGTAATCCTTCGGCGATGGCATCGGGAGTGAATTGTCCGAGTGCTTCGCGGTTGCGGTTCAGATGGATGTTAGTCATTGCCGCTGCCTAACGCATCCCACCGCACAGGGCAAGCCTGCAAACAAACGGCGATCTCATTCTCCACGGGCTGGAGCTTGGATCGAGTTCATCACCACAAACAAGACTTGCTCCAGGACGGACGCATTTGTCTTGAAAACATCAGTCGAGCCAGGAGGTGGCAACCACAGCGCAGGTGGCAAGGACGGCGAATACGTCAGGTCTTCAATCCCAACCGTCATGGAAAAATCTTTTCGTTCGACGCGAATCTGTCTTGGCACATGCCCAGCGGCGACCCAGATCGTCGCACGAAAATCTTCCGCCTTGGTTGCCTTGGCCATTTCCGGCATCAGCCCTCCAGATATGACACGGCAAGACACACCATCCACTTCTTCAAACGCCTTGCCGTCATCGAGCGTGAATACAGCAGGCAGAAACACCGCCTGCTGCGCGGTAATCGGCAAAAAGAGCGGCGTATTGGCCTTGGAGGTGGGCGCGGGGAGCTTATCTTTAAATTGAGCCAAGAGGAACTCGACTTTCTCACCTGGGATCGCCCAGACGATGGGACCATTGCGGCAGACAACTACGTTTTCGCCCAATACCGGCGCACTCAATCGCACTTTGTCCGGAAATTGGACCGCC
>JBGSMR010000407.1:0-4773 GCA_041740065.1 Chthoniobacterales bacterium | reverse complement strand
GCCGATCCCACTTCTCCTTGCAGCCCCTCAACGGCCGCCCGGGCCATGACGCTGGTAAGATAAGGATCCTCTCCCCAGCCCTCTTCCATGCGACCGAATCGCGGATCCACATGAACATCCAGGTTTGGCGAGAAGGTCAGGTGAGCGTCGACTGCCCTAGCTTCTTCAGCGATTGCTTGGTGAATCCGTCTTACCAAAGCTGGATCCCAAGTCGAAGCCTGGTTGATCGGCATCGGGAAAATGGTGCCGCCAGCCGCCCCGCCGTGAAGGGCTTCCGTGACGAAGCTGACAGGAATTCCCAGCCGGGAACGCTTCACCATGTGCTGCTGAAGTTTTTGGAGGTCGCCGGCCCAGAAATCATAACAAAATCCAAGACCCTCATCCCCAAACTGCTCCAGCATCGTTTCCAACGACAAATTCCATGGCTGCACCAGTTGATTAATCTTCTCCTGCAAGGTCATGCGCGCCAGCAGATCCTCTACCCGCTCAGAGATAGGCGCAGAAGCATCGCGATAAGGCATCGGGCTATTCATGCGCAACATCCTTTATTTCGGGGCCGAGTTGAACACCGTCACCAAACCGGATATCCGCTCGACGGGCCGCCGGTTGAACCTCTAACTGTTCTATCTTGCCGTCGCGATAGACACATTCGACCGTGGTGTTGTTTGAGGCGTGAAGTTTGAATTCCACGTTCCATTCCTTCGGCCAAGCCGGGAGGATGTAAATCTTATCGTCCACATTTTGGAGGAGCATAGCCTGCGTGGTGCTTTGCACGAGGCTTCCATTCTGAATGTCATTCGCCCAGTCGCCGTCGAACATGGCTGGAAAACGATAACGTTTCGCGGGATACGTCACCCGCCAGAAAAGCTTATGGGATGCCACCTGCGGAAGGCCGACATACGCGGAGAGAAGCGGATCGTAGTCCCAAACACAGTAATAGCCGTGAAACCATCGATTGATGAAAGTGTCTTGCGCAAGCTGCAATTCTGGTCGGCCAACACCAAACTGACGGAATGGGAAAATGGCGTAGAGGTTACCGTTTTCGTTGTTGTGTTTAACATCCGGCTCCCGGATTTCATCAGCCATCCCGAGCACAGTCTTTTCATTGCGTGTCGTGCGGGCAATTGGCGGGAGTTCCTCGCGGAGTTTATTCCATTTCGCACGTTGCGTCGGCGTTACCCCGGAGCCATCTGGCAGTTGCAGTAACCGGGTGGTCACGTAGCGCAGCCCAGCAATGTCCGGCGTGGGATTCACGACATCCCACCACGTCTCCAGCATCTGCGATGGCTCCAGGCGAAGCTTGCCAGCGGAGTCACGCTTGTAGTGGTTTGCATAGAACGCCAACACCGCATCCGCCATTGGCACCAGGGTTTCCTCAGTGAACTTGAGATCCTGAGCGTGGTCATAATACTCGAACATTAAGGCGACCAGTTCGAGACCTCCCGTGTGGTAATGCCGGATGTATTGATTGTCTGTCTGGCCCAGGGGCTTGCCAGTTCGGTCCCAGCCGTAACCAAGTCCGCCATCGTTGACGTAGGTGCCTCAAAAGGTGGTCGTCTCCGGAAAGAAGGCCCCCTCATGTCCGAAATAAACTTGGGTGCGGTGTTTGGCCAGCGGGAGCGCATTCAAATACATCCGGAAGAGCGGCCTCATCATTTCCCAATCTCCGGCAGCTGCGAGGTTCCAATACGCATGGCGGGTATTCTGCCACCAGTAAGCTGGCCCCCATTGGCGGAGGTCGGCGTCGTGTGGCCCCTTCGCCCCTTTCGGATCGTGCGAGCCGTCGATGTTAAAAATAGTGCCGTTGAATTTGATCGGAAATTCGCCGCGCCCGGTCCCCGCGGTCACCCAACGCTGCAAATACCAATGGCGGGAAATGACGTGTAATTCGTCGTTGCCAGTGATTCGCACGTAACTCCGATCCCAAAACTCTCGCCACCATTTTGTATGGGCCTGCCGCTGCGCATCTGAGGCTGTCAGCCCATTCTCGTGGACTAGACGCTCCATATCCGAAACCCAAGTTTTTTCTCCATCCGCGGCCTTGGTCAATGCGTGCAACGTGATCGTGGTCTGACTGATGGGCTCCGTCGTCTCCAACGTTGTGGAATTCACCGCCCGCAATCCCGGAGCCGTGAGGCTCGCGCCAAAAGTGCGGTTCTGCAGCGGATCCGTCTGCTGCGAAATCAGGGCCTCCAATGACTGGAGCTTCAGCGAAACCGGCCAGATCGACTTGATGTTGCGATGATACCAAACGAGCTCGTCCGGCTGGGAGAGGATGGTGTCGGGATAGACAAAGGCTTTCTCGCCCTGCGCGAAAGAGTCGACGCCCTCAAGCTCCGGCCCCATTAATTCACGGACTTCCTTTCGCCAGTTTTCAAGCGTGACCTTCACACCCACAGGCTGGTCGGAAGTCATTTCAAACCGGGCCGATGGATTATTAGCATCGACCCAGATACGGAATCGCACTTCCGCGCCCTTTTCGCCGGCCATGACCAGGATAACACCGTCGCGCAGCACAGTCCGCTGCTCAAATGGTAGACCCTTGGTGAACGGGTTTGGCGTCACGTCGATACGCACCTTGCCGAGCTTGAGCAAGCGCCCGTGCTCGTCCCACGTGTCGGTTTTTCCAACAAGAAATTGGAGGGACCCATCCGCCTCGGCCCAGACATTCAGGCCAAGATCGCCGTTGCCGATCGGCATGGAACCGGCAACATTGAGGCTCGGCTCGGGCCAGACCACATCGTAGGCATCGAGTGGGTCGGGCGGCTCGGCGGCGGCAGCACCTCCGCACAGCATAATGGCGACATTGAGGAGGATGGTGAGGTTTTTTCGGAAGGGTTTCATTATTGCTTGGTAATGGTTATGCGGGTTGAATTCATTTAACGGATTTTGAGTGCTGCCGGAGCACTTCGTAAAACAGCGCTCCCGAGATGTCCGACCAGTGAGTGCCGTGCGGCAGTTCGTCCGTCACCTTAGTGGCTCCGCCCGCCGTCGGGGGCACGATGGATTCATCCCAGTGACCCTGTCCAAACGGTCCTTGCATCGCCGTGCGCGCAATGCCTTTCAGCCAATCCCCGACGATATTAGATCGTCCGATTTTCAACAGTCCCAATGAGAACAGCGCGGGCCACGCTGCATAAGCCCCGCAAAATTGGTGGTCGGCGCGGGTGCCGCTCACCGCCGCGTCCCCGTCCTGCGGCGAGAGTTGGCGCAACCAGCCCGATGTTTGCAGCTCCGTCTGGAAAAAGGCGCAGATTTCTTCCTGCTGTCTGGAGCTGAGTCGATCGCCCATGCTAAAGAGCACCATGGCCACATCGTAAGCCATGCGCACGTCGCGTCTGCTGCCGTCGGGCTGTCGGCACTGGAAAAACCCGTGCCCGTCCACGTAGAGCTGCCGCACCGCGTCGGCCAGGCGGGTCGCTTCTGCGCGCAGAGAGGCGGCATCGTCCGTGATTCCGCGAGATTCGCGCACGTCGGCCAGACGTTCCAAGCACCAGGCGGCCCCGGCGTTGAGACCGGCCACTTGGTGTTCGTAAGTGGTGACACACTCCAGCAATCCTGCCTTGCCACCGAAGTCCGCTAAGCCGGATGCGGAGTCCACGTCCTTACGATAATCGAAGGCCAACTCCTCGAGGCAGGAAAGAAAGGTCCGCCCACCATCCCGCGTCTCAATCGGACGGGCAAGCATGTCGGGCGAGTGTCCGGAGGCTTCCCATACATTCCAGTGGGCGACAATCAAATTGAAGGTATCGGCGCGGTATGGCCAGCCGGCACCCTCGCCCGTCATAAAATTATATTGATTGTATTTCCGCCAGTCGTCCTGCCGCCAGACCATGGCGAGTTGACGCCAGACGGCATCGGGGTCGAGCCGCGCGAGCGCCGGGGACGCCAGGCAGAAATCCCAATTGTAAAACGCGGTTTCGCAGCGGCGCGGGGTGAGGATGTTGTAGTGGGTCACGCCATCCAGCACGCCCAATGTCCGGCGGTGGGCCAAAAGACCCAAAGCCGCGCTCACCGCCACCGGTGCCAAGTCCGCCGACAAATCCAAATCTTCCAAATGCCCACTGAAGGAAGGATTGCCGGGAAGAAAAACATCGTCCCATGTCCGCCGCCAATCCGTCTCGGCCCTAGCAATCAAGTCCTCCACCCCGGCTACCAGCGCATTCCCCTGAGCCACAATCTTTTTAGGATCGCTCTCCATCACCAGCGCGAAATCCAGCAAAACAGATTCATCGGCGTCGCGGACGAATGAATAGCTGGCATCGCCATTGCGCAGCCACTTCTCCGGTGCGGGATTCAAGACCTGATAGCAACACGCGTCTTCATGCGCACCATCACTCACCGGAGGCGCTGAAAACAGGTTGTCGCACGCCGCTACTTCGACCGGCAGTGCCGTAACCTCCGTCTGAATCGGATAAGTAAACAACTTGCCCCGGCCATCGCAGATTTCCACGGTCGGATTCAAGCCGCTCGCGTGGTGCAAATCTGCCACTTGCGTCGAGACGGTGGGCACCGCCCAAAACCAATCTTTGAGCCCGCGATTCACGCATCGACCGGACATCCGGAAGCCGAGGTCCAGCGGTTGCCGGACACTGGAGGCATTCGTGAAGCGCACGCGTTGCACCAGCGCGCTCTCGCTGGGAACCATGGCCAGCACACTTTCGATTTTCCAATCCCCTACCCTAACGCTGCGCCGCACCTGCCACGGACTCCACCTCACGTCCACCTCCGCACCCGAGGAGGGAAGAAATACCCCATTGATTGTCAGAAACC
>JBGSMR010000394.1:0-7787 GCA_041740065.1 Chthoniobacterales bacterium | reverse complement strand
TGCCCTTCGTCGGCGACCGTCGGGCCGACCCAGGCTTTGCCCGGTGCCAAATGCTCGACGCTGGCGGGCGAACCCTCGTAAGGCCGCTCGGTGATCCAGCCGTCGCCGAGTTCGAGGGATTGGCCGCTCTCCAGCGGCAGGGACTCGAACCCGGCGTTTGCGAACGGGAGCATCACGGCATTTTCGTCTTCAAAAACAGCCGTTGCAAGATCGCGATCGCGTCCGAAGCGTAAAATTCGCTTTTGCACTGCACCTGGAGGTTGAAACTCGATGCGCATCGGCTCTGTGGTCGGCGATGCCGAAACGCGGATGGTATGGGGCGCTGGTGTCCCGTCCTGCCAGAACACATAGTTAGTCCCTGCCACGGTCGGCATTTCGATGCGGGCTCCGGTGAGTTTCTTCGGCTCTGTTTCGCCCTCCTGCATGAGACATCCTTCCGGCCAGGGGTTGACCAGGCGCAGCGTTTCCCCGCGCCGCGAATGGATCTGAGCAAACTCCGGTTTCCCGTCGCGCAGACGCGATGAAACCATAAATCCGCCTCTCGCCAGAAGGCGAAAATCCGCATCCCACTTTTTCGGCCATGCAGGGGCGATGTAGATCACTTCCTGGTCGCCGGAGAACTCCGGTTGGGATTGCATCAATGCCTCCTGCAAACCCATCGCCGTGTTGCCGAGGTGCTCTGCCGATTCCTCATTTTTGTCCGTCCCATTCGTAGCGCCTGTGGCCATGGCTTCGGACTGCCCACCAGCGTAGATGGCCAGGGCACGCTCGACGTCCTCGGCTCGCCCAATTCGCGCCGTGAGGATGGCGATGCGATCATGTCCGGAGCCAATTTTGCCATCGCGGACAATGTATTTGCTCATTCGATGGCCGAGATAAGTGTCCGTGGCTGTCGCGCGGTCCGCGGGGTTGTTGCGGACCAACGACCAGTCGTCAAAAGGAAACATGGGTGCCGTCCAGACACTCTCAAAATTCTGGTTTCTCGGAATGCCGTTGCCGAGTTGGCCCGCTGCCCACGCGTGGTCGGGGAAAGATTCTGCGTCCACATCCGCAGCCGATTTGCCGTTCATGAGGGCGCGGGCTTGCGGATCGCCAGCGAGGACATAGGGAGCCAGATGATCGAGTAGTTCCTGCCATTTTTCGATTTTCGCTTCGTCTGTCTTCAGGGTTTTTGCTGCCAGGATTGCGGCTGGCACGACGCTACGAATTGCCGCCAGATCCCAAAGGCTGTCGCGGATTCCCCAATAGGATTCATGAGCGTGACTGACCGGCACGTGATACAAGCCATCCGCCTCCTTTCGGCAGTAGTGGAGATAGAAATCCGCCACGCCGCGGAGAAGTGGATAACCTTGTTTGGCGAGAAATTCCTTGTCTCCGGTATAGCGGTAACGCCACCAGGCCTGCGTGGCGATTTCCCCCGCGCTGGTGAGGATGTGGCTCACCCAATAGTAGCGTCCGCCAGAGAGCTTGAACGCCCAATGGTCGGGCGGGGTATCGGTGTAAAAACGCATGGCGGATTCGAGCCGCAAGTCGTTAGCTACGCTGGCAGACAGTTCTGCCGAAGACATTTCCTGCGCCAGAACCTTTCGCAGTTGAGCAGCGGTCTCATCGGGCAAATCCACGCAACCATCGAAGTTGCTTTGCTCGGGAATAAAAATGCCTTCCGGGATGCCCCAGAGCTGTTTGGCGGCACGCTCGTAAGTGGGGAGGTTGCGGTTGAACATGCCAAACCAAGGGTCGGTGAGGTCGGAACAATCTGCGGCGAAAGTGGGATAATAATAACTCTCGGTATTCCACACCCAGATCTGCGGGCCCCAGGCGGATGTGTCGCCTTCGGAGGCGAAAAGCATTCCGTTGAACTTGGTTGGAAAATCCCCGCGCGACGTGGTCGCCACATAATACAGGGCCATGGTTCGTACCCGCTGAATATAGTTGGCAACCCGATCCTCACTGTTGAGTTTAACAAAGGTGCGAGACCAAAATTTCGCCCACCATTCGCGGGTGGAACGCACCAGCTTTTCGTAGGATTTCTCCGCCGATTCTTCGAAAAGGGCCGAAGCTTTTGTGTCAATGTCTTCCGCACGATCAAAGGTCGCAGCTGAAGAGATAAGTAACAGGCGTTTTCCTTTTTTGGCGGGGAGAGATAGCACGCGGGCTTGAGTTGATTCTTCTTCCAGCTTCCATGGTGCATCGGTCCCACGAAGGGCGAGGCTGGACCTGCAGGAAAACTCGTTTTCGGAATACGCGTGCTGCAATCGCCATGTGCCCAGCTTTTCACTGAACTTGGTGGTGGTGAGATGCTTCCCGTAGGATGTCTCCGGGGGATGCCAGGTTTCCAAAGTCACCCGCAGAGGCGCAGGCTGGGATCGTTGATCGTCGATCTCTACGGCGAGCACATCGCGGTCGGTCAGCACGGTGCAGCGGACAGTGACTTCCTCGCCTTTGACGACCGACTCGGCACGATAAACCGAGAGGCGATGATTGAATTCTCCCGATGGCACAAACGCGGGACTGCCGACGTCGACGGTAACCCGTCCGCAGCCGCCGAAAGACCTGGGCGGATTCGGTAGACCAGGAATGGGAAGATGATTTTTGTTAACTCCAAAGACGTCGTTCCGGTTGATTTGGAAGCTTATGGTCGAGCCTTCTGCACGCACAGCGGTTCCCATTCGGCCATTCCCGATCGGTTGGCCTTCCTTCGCTGCAAACTGATCCACGCCCGTCCGGGGTGGACTGAGGTAGATCAGGTCGGCCTCGCTGACGATGGCATCGTAGTCGACGTCGAAAAGATCACCCGCGACCGCGTCGGCGCGGCCAAGAGCCAGCAAAACACCGGCGGCGAGAAGAATTTGGTATTTCATAGAGCTATTCATTTACTTGATTTCCACAGCGGACTCCTGCTCATCGACCATGGGCCGGTAGATCCCCCGCCGAAACTCGGCCTCCCGCTGGAGCAGCGCCTGGGTGAAGCAAATTCTTATAGAAAATACTTTACATGTATATATTACGTGATACATCTTACTATCTTTTATTGTATCTAATCGAGAGTCAATTTGATTTTTTATGCAATTATTTAACCGCTAACATGTTTATTTTGTGACCCACTTTCTTCCACAGCTTCCGTTTCCGCCGCACAAATCGTATTTGGTGCTGCGACAGCAGATCGTAGACTACCTGCTAAAACATCGCCCTGCTTGCGGCTCGCCCTTTCCGCCGGAGACTCAGCTCGCACGGGACGCCGGGCTGGCCCGGCCCACCGTGCGCAAGGCGTTGAATGAACTCTGCCTGCAAGGATGGCTGGAGCGCAGGCCGGGAATAGGGTTATTTGTCGGGCCACGCACTGCCTTCCCGGGAAGCCCCGTCTTCGAAACAAAACATTCCCGCATTGGACGGGTGGGTGTGATTGTTTCCATGTTCCGCGAGGGACACATGGATTGGTTTCACACTCCAATTTTCGAAGGCCTCGATGAGGCCGCTTCAGAGCAGGGTTTGAGCGTCGAGTTGATTGGAAGCCGTGCGACGGATCTGAAAGGCATCTCTCAACGCCTCATGCAGCACCGCTACGATCTAGTGATATCCACCACCCATAGCTGGCCGGAGTTGATGGCGCTCGCAGAAGCCCGCCGACAAGGAATCACTTGTCTCAATGCCGGCTCACGCACGGCTGACTGGGACGTTTCGAATGTTTTTGAAGACAACGAGCAGGGAACCGATCTTGCAGTAAAACATCTCGTCGAGAATGGGCACCAGAATATTGGTTTTGTTCAAGTGGAAGATACAGCCCTCTGGGTCTTCGATCGTCGGCGCGGATTTCTCCAAGCCATGGCAAAAACGGGTATCACGCAGGAAAGAAATCCCGTTCTCTGGCTGAATCCGAAAAGCCATGGCGACTGGCCCGATCAAATGGAGATGTATTTGAAAGCTCTACGGCCCACCGCGCTAATTTTTGGCGCCTCGGCAAGCGCGCAAGCGCTCTCCCGATTGCTCAAGTGCGGATGGCGAGTGCCTACGGAACTATCTGTTGTCGTGATCGGGCAAGATGACGCCGTCCCGGGTTGGCTGGGAGGCGTGCTGCCGGTGACTGTCCAGTTACCCCTTCGTGAAATCGGGCGACGAGCGGGCCAAATGGCACGGCAATTGATCGAAACTGGCACCATCGAAAAAGACATTGTGATTCCCTGCATCTTACAGCCGGGTGATTCGGTCCTGCGCCGCTGACGGCAGCAAAATGCAGCACAACTGACTCGCTCGCTAGCGGCGCATCTTTTGCAGGCCTTTTGTTTTTCGCATGCGTATTCCGGGTCATAAAACATCAGCGGGTCAGCGGATTCATTCAAAGCTTCTGATTTCCAAAAATTGCATGGAGGGAAATTAGAAAATTCTAATTCCCGCGAGGCCTTATTCTAATCGGGAGGAGGTATGGTGATGAAGTTATGAAAATTCCAAACATGAAGTTAGTTTTGTTGGCGGCAATCTCAAGTGGATTGATCTTTCCGGCGATTTCCTCTGCGGCAGTTTCTGCGGAGACATTGAAAAATCTTCAGTCTGCCTATCAGGGCGAATCCAATGCGTCGAATCGGTATCAAAAATTTGCCGAGAAGGCGGATGCGGATGGCTATGCGCAGGTGGGCAAGTTGTTCCGGGCGGCATCGGCGGCGGAAGCGATTCATCGTGATACTCACAAGGCGGCAATCGAGGACCTCGGCGGGACGGTGGCGACGTTCGAGTTGGACGCGGTTTTTCCTGGCAGCACTGCGGAAAACCTACAAGCGGCAATCAAGGGCGAAACCTACGAGCGCGATACCATGTATCCGGAATTCCTCGCGGTGGCAAAAGCTGACGACGCTAGGGCAGCCATCCGGACTCTGCAGTTTGCTTTAGCCGCTGAGAAGGAACACACCCTCCTCTACGCAGATGCGCTGGCGAATCTAGGAAAGAACACCGCGGCAGACTACTACGTCTGTCAGGTCTGCGGCATGACACTGACCGAGGTGCCCGCAAAGAAATGTCCGTCCTGCCGTCAGAGCAGCGACGAATACAAGAAGATCGGGTAGTTCGCGAAACTTTGATCCAATTAGATTTCGGAGAACATTATGATTCCAGATCCCTTACACCCCGCTGTGGTCCACTTCCCGATTGTCCTGATTCTCCTAGGGGCAGTGGTCGCCGTGTCAGCTGTTTTTATACGTCGCTGGCATCTGCCGGTGCTGACGGCAATCCTCCTGCTCGGGGGAGCCGGCGGCGCGGTAGTCGCCACCTGGACCGGTGAGGAAGATGCAGAGATGGCTGGGGAAATCTCCCAGCCAGCCGACGCAATCCTCGAAGAACACGAGGAGTGGGGAGAGTGGACGCGCAATGTAGCAGTGGTCGCCGCGCTATTGGCGGTGGGAGCGGCAGGAATGGGCATGACCCGGCACCCGCGGGTGGCGCGAGGGATCGGTGTTGCGGCGGCACTGGTCGCACTGGGTGCGGCTTATTCAGTGGGCATGACGGGACACTATGGCGGCCTTTTGGTCTACAAGCACGGGGTCGGAATTAATCCGACGGGACCAGTTTCGGCACTGGATATGGGGAAGTCTGAGCAAGAACACGATTAATACGTCGACTGATCGAGGGAAAAGCCAGTCTTGAGGACATTGGATCTTCGCTGGTGAACCTCGCGTGATAAAGATAAGATAACGCCTACGATGAGAATCCTGGTAGCAGAGGACGACCGAAAACTGCGCCGTCATGTGGTGGAGGCGTTGCGGGCGGCGGGGCATACGACGGATGAAGCTGCTGACGGCGAAGAAGCGTTGTGGTTGTTGCGCGAGCATCCGTACGACTCGGCGGTGATTGATATCACGATGCCGGGTCGGGATGGTGTGAGTGTGACGCGGGCTGCACGTGCGGCCGGGTGCATGGTCCCGATTTTGCTGGCGACAGCGCGTGGTGAGGTGCGGGACAAGGTGGCAGGTCTGGATGCCGGGGCGGATGATTATGTGGTGAAGCCGTATTCCACAGAGGAGCTTCTGGCACGGCTTAGGGCGTTGCAGCGTCGGGCCCGGCCAGAGATGGATTCCCTTTTGACAGTTGGGAGCTTGGAGATTGATTTGCGGGCGCGGGTCGCTCGA
This sequence comes from Chthoniobacterales bacterium, assembly GCA_041740065.1. Lineage (GTDB taxonomy): Bacteria > Verrucomicrobiota > Verrucomicrobiia > Chthoniobacterales > JAATET01 > JBDNGG01. The sequence continues at coordinate 1,674 of JBGSMR010000394.1, read as the reverse complement.
CGGGGCGGAGAGGAAATCACGCTGACGAATCGGGAATTCGCGTTACTGGAGGTGCTGGCGGAGGCGTCGCCGCGTCCCGTTTCAAAGGCAACTCTTGTCGAACGGGTGTGGGATCAATATTTCGACTCGGGCACGAACGTCCTCAATGTTTACGTGAACTACCTGCGACGGAAACTGGATCGCCCCGGGAGCCCTTCAATGATTCAAACATTGCGCGGGATCGGCTTTGCGCTGAGGGAGGTCGAAGAATGAATTTCCGGCTGCGGGTTGCGCTGTGGTTCGCCTTGTCGGTAATTATGATTATCGGGGTGTTTGTCGCCATGGCGCATTGGCACTTGGATGAAGAACTGCGGCAGGATCGATGGGATCGCTCGCATCCGAAATTTCCGAATTGGGTGATCCACGGGAGTTACACCGACGCCGAAGTGCAGGATATTTTGGAGGAGATGATGCAGGTGTGGCTCTGGGTCGGTGTGCCGATGGTTGCAGCGAGTCTGATGGCTGGGTATTTCATAGCAGCACGCGCGGTGCGGCCGGTGCGGGAGATCAATCGGGCACTGGCGGCGCTAGACTCCAGATCCGTTTCGCACGGGCTGCATTTGACGGATAGTGATCCAGAACTGGCCGTATTGGTGCAAAACATCAATGGTCTTCTGGCGCGAGTCGGCGCTTCCTACAACGAAATGGCCGAATTCTCAGCGCGAGTTGCGCACGAACTACGCACCCCGCTGACACTGCTCCGGATGCGCGTAGAGGCGGCTGCCGCAGAGTTGCCCGCAGATTTTTCCGAAGATGTGCAAGACGAGATCGGGCGGTTGTCGCAGTTGGTCGAACGTGCCCTTCTGACAGCCAAGGCCGTGGAGGGGCGGCTGGATGTAGTGCCAACGGATGTCGACCTGAGCGGACTGGTCGCGGATCTGGAGGATGCCTACACCGTGCTGGCAGAGGAGCGAGGAATGGAATTCGCGCAGCACATCGGTGCGGGGCTTTCCTGCCGGGTGGATGCGGATTTGTTACGTCAGATTTTGCACAATCTTCTAGGTAATGCGGTGCGGCATGGAGCCGGGACTGTGCGCGTGCGGGCAAGCCGCTCCAGGAATGGGCGGACAGTGGTGTTGTCCATCGCAAATCGCGTCGATCCGGGGCGGGATGCTGGCGGTGGAGTGGGGATCGGGCTGCGTCTTGTCCGATCACTGGCGGCGGCAATGGACGAAGTAAAATTTGGTTTTCGCCTGACGGCGGGGGCCGCGGTGGCCCGGCTCGTGCTGCCGACACTGGAGACAAAAAGAAATCCCTTATGAACGCAGATCAAAAGAAACAATCTCACCACGCGATTGAGGATCACGAAGGAATTGTCGCCGTGAAACCGAGCGTCGGAGGGGAGCATGTCGAAATTGCGTTTGATGCGGCGAAATTATCCGAGGCTGACATCCGGCGGATCGCGCTCGAACACATACAGCCGGGACCGATGGGTGTGGAGCGGGTGGCGTTGCGGCTCGACGGCAAGGCGTGCGAGGCAGCAGCAGCAAAGCTGGAGCGACGAATCGAACGGGTGCCAGGTGTGCGGCGGGCAACGGCGACCTACGTCGGGCGTGTGCTGTGTCTGACATTCGATTCTTCAGTCGCAAGCGAGATCCAGGTCATGGAAGGCATACGGTCCGCTGGCGCGCAGGT
>JBGSMR010000381.1:0-11274 GCA_041740065.1 Chthoniobacterales bacterium | reverse complement strand
TTTTAATTGCGACAAGAACCACATCAAGCATCCCGGAGCGAGATTCGCCCACCGCTTGATAATCCCATACTACCTCATCAATCGAGAAGGGAATGTTTTGCTGAGCCTCAAATCCAATAATTTTGTCCAATTCCTCAGGTGAACCACCGGGAAGGGACAGATAACGGGTAAATACAGATTGGATCGGGAGCGCGTAGTTAACAGCACCTCCCTTAATATTAGTTGCCTTTTTGAGTTGGCCGATGGCGGCCTCGACTTGACCAGCCCGCATTGCGTCCGCACCGGGATCGACCAGAAGCTCGGTCGATTGAAATTGGAGCAATGAGAGACCGCCATTGGGAATGGACTGAAACTCGGCCAGCGTGACCGTCTGCATCCCGAGGTTCAGAACGGTGAAACGAGAGGATGATGCCATCAGATAATAATTAGCTATTTGTCAGGACGTGGAGTACCGGGTTCGATTTACTGCGCCGGAGATTTAGCCCGAATTGCCTCGTAATAGTCCCCAAAAAGCGGAGCGAAGGGGGTTTCATTCTTGTTCAGCACATATCCGGGAGGTGCCTGTTGGAACCGAGTCCACCATTGCGAAACTCCTTTTCCGGCACCTACGCTCATCTCGCCGACAATTAGACCTCCACGCGTCACAGTAATGCCTACGGAGGCCACGGCTTGGTTGGCATTTGAGGGTGCTTTCCCCTCAAAAAAACGTTCCAACGTCCGAGGACTCACAAATGCTACCGACCGCAAAGCTTTCCCCACCGGGATGGCAACGTGCGTGACAGAGCCTGTCAGCAATGTTTCCTGAGGATTCTGCGCAGATTTGTTGTTCAGCGCGATGTAGTAATTAAAAGTGAGATCATCTAGAAATTGCGGATCATTCGGACTCTTAGGTTCATACGAGAACTCAACCTCGACCATCAACCAATCCTTACTAGCCCCCGTATTCCGCTTGGGACCCACGCCGATGTTATATACCGGCGTCTTCTCAAAAGTGGATTCGATCTTGGTAATTTCGATTCCGCTTTGGGCCTGTTGAGCCAGAACAGGAGTGGCTGCGGCAGCGACAAGGGCGACCAGCGTGAGGGCAAGAATGGGCTTTTTCATGAGAAGTTGTTCAATTGGGAGAAAAGACGTTGTAGGAATTTACCCGTAGAGCATTCGTATGGCAATACCATTGATACCTGTAAAAAGATTTTTTTATCCCTTCACTGTTCTCGACCCTCTCCGTCCTCTCCCCTGTCACGAAGCCGCCGGGCGAAATAAGGTGCGGGAAGCGCTTCATACCGCTGCCTTTTTGCCGGAAGGAGGTTTCTTGGCCGCGGCCTTTCGAGGCTCGAATTCAAACCCGACCTTCCCATTCTCGAGCTTGAGGTAAGCAGAAAATGGACGGCCCTTTTTAGATATAAACCTCGGGATAAGATCTGTTTTTCCTGTTTCTAGGAGCTTGCGCACCTGCTCGACGGGAACCTCCCGCTGGAGGATGACCTTACCCATGCGAAAGGTGCAGCATTTCTCTGCGCCTACGCTGTGATCGCAGACGAAGGAATTGACGGTGTCGTAAACGGTGCCCTTCCCGCAGACAAGGCAGGCGCCGACAGGCGTGGCTGTGGCAAGGTCGATTTTCTGATTTTCCGAATCGGCTGCATTGCCGAAGTCAAAGGATTGTTTGAATTCGGGATCCAGTTTGACCACAGCGGAAAATGGACGGCCCATTTTGCTGCGAAATCCTTCCAGCGGGCCTACGTGAGACTCGGCCAGGAGCTTGGTCACTTCATCGCGCTCAAGTTCGCGCCCTGCCATGTTTTTCCAAATGAGCAAGCCACAACCCTTGCACTCATAGGCCTTGAAGGACTCTTTAAATCCCGCATTCGCGCATTTTGGGCAATTTGCCTCGAGGTCGATGAAATTGCCTCCGACGGCATCGCCGGAATACGTCTTGGCTTTGGCAACGATTTCTTCGGTGAAGGCGCGGATTTCGTCCATAAACCGGGCCCGATCCATTGCGCCTTGTTCCATCTGCTTCAGCTTGAACTCCCATTCCCCGGTCATCTCTGGAGATGTCAATGAGTCCACCCCGATGCCACGCAGCAGCGTGATCAACGAAAGGCCTTTGGCTGTCGTGATCAGATCGCGCCCTCGCCGAACCACATATCCATCGAGAATGAGGCCTTCGATGATCTGCGCACGAGTCGCGGGAGTGCCTAGCCCGCGTTGGCTCATGGCATCGCGCAATTCCTCATCGTCAAGAAGTTTACCCGCTCCCTCCATGGCGGAGAGCAGGGTCGATTCATTGTACCTGGCTGGAGGCCGGGTCTCATTCGGCTTGGTTTCGATGGCAAGCGTGTCCGCCCGCTCCCCAGATTGCACCGCGACAATTGTCTCGTCCTCGTCCCCGGCAGCGGACTTCCCGTATACAGCCATCCAACCGGGGTCGGTGATGATTTTCCCGTCTGTTTTAAATGCCTCCCCTTCGACGCGAGTGATTCGGGTCGTAATCTCGAATTGAGCTGCCGGATAAAAGACGGCAATAAAACGCCGCGCAACGAGGTCGTAAATTTTCCGCTCCATGTCATCCAGACTGGCTGCGGAAACCCCCGTGGGGATGATTGCGTGGTGATCAGTGACCTTGGTATTATTAAAAATCCGCTTATTTTGATGCACCCATCCGGCATCGATTGCCTTGCGGGCATGCCGCGCTAGATCTGCATCGTCGAACTTCCCGAGTGTGTTGCGCACCATGGGCAGCGTATCCTCCGGGAGGTGCCGTGAATCAGTTCGCGGGTAAGTGAGAACCTTGTGACGCTCGTACAACGCCTGCGCGATTTGCAAGGTTCGGCGGGCACTCAGGCTGTAGCGACTATTCGCCTCTCGCTGCAGCGTGGTAAGATCATAAAGCAGCGGAGAGAGCTGGCTGGATGGCTTCTTTTCCTCTTCGACGACACCCGGTTTTCCCGTGCATTTGGAGACGATGGCATCCGCTTTTTCCTGCTCCCAGAGGCGCTCGGCGCGCGCGTCCTCGTCCGTACTTTTTTTAAACGAAGGGTCAAACCATCGACCCTTGTAACTCCCGGCCTGCACGCCAAAATCAGCATGGACTTCATAGTAGGACCGGGGTTTGAAAGCGCGAATCTTCTCCTCCCTGAGGGCAAGGATTGCCAACGTCGGCGTTTGAACTCGTCCGACGGGAGTGAGTTGAAATCCACCTCCCTTGGAATTAAACGCCGTCATCGCCCGCGTCCCGTTGATTCCGACAAGCCAATCGCTTTCAGATCTGCACACCGCCGCATCCGCCAAAGGCACCATCTCATCGTGCGGCCGCAGCCGCTCAAATCCCGTGCGAATCGCTTCCGGCGTCATGGATTGCAACCACAGGCGGCTGGACGGTTTTTTGGTGCCGGTGAGTTGCATGATGTAATGAAAGATTAACTCCCCTTCCCGGCCGGCGTCGCAGGCATTAATGACTTCGTCGACATCGGCGCGTTTGAGCAGACGCTTTAGCAGCTTAAACCGGGTCTCTGACTTGGCGATCGGCTTGAGATCAAACGCAGCGGGAATAATCGGAAGATTCGCGAAACTCCATTTCCCGCGCTTTTTGTCCATTTCGTTAGGCAGGCACAGCTCCACAAGGTGGCCGACTGCAGACGTGACGATAAAGTCATCGTTTTCAAAATAGTCGTCCTTTTTCGGAACCTTTCCAAGGGCACGGGCCAGATCGGTGGCGACGCTTGGTTTTTCTGCAATGACGAGTTTTTTTCCCATGTCGGTGTGGTCTTAGTTACAAAAGCTTCACAAAACGAGCCCCCGGAAGTTGTTTCACGAGTCGGCGCATTTCAAGGGCGAGCAACGTAGAAGACACGTCATGGCTTGGCAACCCGCATTTAGAGGCGATGTCGTCGATATGTGTCTCGTCGTCTCCGATCGCGTCGTAAATCGCGAGTTCATCTGGCTCCAGATCCGGAGCTCGCACCGGCGACTTGACGTCCGGTTTGCTCGGGAAAAGCATCCCGAAATCATCCAAAATGTCCTGTGCCGAGATCACGAGCTTCGCACCCTGTTGAATGAGCCGATTGGATCCCATGCATCCCGGCTGATCGATACGACCGGGAACCGCATAAATCGACTTCCCCTGCTCGCCCGCCTGGGTCGCCGTGATCAGAGCTCCACTGTTTAAGCCAGCTTCGACAACCACCAGACCAAAACTGCACCCGCTGACAATCCGGTTGCGCATGGGAAATGTCTGTCGATCCGCCTTCACCTCCATGGAAAACTCCGAGACTACCGCCCCATTTCCCGATGCAATTCGCCGCGCCAGCGCTTCATTCTCGGGTGGATACAGCTTCATCAACCCGCTCCCGATTACCGCCACCGTGCGACCCTGCGCAGCGAGCGCGCCCTGATGCGCAGAGGTGTCAATGCCCCTTGCGAGGCCGCTGAACACAGTGAGCCCCGCGTGGGCGAGCTGATAAGACAGTTTCTTCGCCGCCTCCGACGCATAATGCGTGGGTTTCCGCGTGCCGACCACGCCAACGGCATGACGGTCGGAGACCTTCAATTCGCCCCAAACATAGAGAACGATGGGTGGGTCGTAGATGTCTTTCAGGCGTGCCGGGTATTCCGGCGAATTCCAAGTGAGTACGTGCGCACCAAAATCTGCGATCTTTCGCAGTTCATTGGCGAGATCGACTTGCGCCTCCCAATTCGCAATCGACTTCGCCGCTTCCGGCCCTACACCATCGACCGAAGCAAGGTCACTTGCAGATGCGGATAAAATCGCCTGAGGCGTTTGAAACCACTTTAGAAGCCGCCCCAGCCGCACCGGACCCAACCGCGGCACCATATTCAGTGCCACAAATGCCTCAGTTTCAGTCATGCCCTACCCTCCTCATCCACACACCCTGCCATGACCGGAGGCTACGGCAAAAGCATGAATGCAGCACCCATGATAATTGTTGGCACAAGGGCCGCGAGAAACAGTTTGCCAGGATTTACTCCATTGGGTCCGAAGTGCGATTGGAGAATCGATTGACCTGCGGGATTTGGCGCGTTCGCAATCACGGTAAGCCCTCCCCCCGTCACGGCCCCTGCCACCACGGCATACTTCATCGGATCCGTGAATCCGGGAACAAGTGATGCCAGATAGGTGATAGCCGCGTTGTCGTTAAATGCTGTGAGCACCGTCGCCCCGAAAAAAAGCGGCCATTCGCTGAGGCTGCTTAGAACTGGCTGAATCCACCACGCTTGTAACCCCCCATGGATCACAAGAGCCCCAAGGAAAAACCCAACAAGCAGCGGCGACCGAAGCCGGACCATGTCCTGATGCCGCTCGGTCGCCTGGACGAATGCGATGTAAAACAGAAAACTCAAAACGACAACGCTGGCATGATGGGATACAAAAACGATCCACGCAATAAATGCACAATGCGCCACCACGAGCCACACCGGCACGGGACGCTTCCCGTCCTCGTCTTGGTCGGCCGTGGGCACCGGGAGCGATAGCAGTTCTTTTCGGAAGACAAGAAAAAACAACGTATTCGTTACTACAATTCCGATGATCGCTTTCCAACCGAAATTAGAGAGCATAAACCAAAACCCCCAGTCCCATTGGCTTGCAACCATGACCACGGGAGGAGCGGCAAAATGATCCAGCGTGCCACCCACCGAGATATTGACAAAAAGCAACCCAAGCGTGGCGTAACGCAGGGCATACGACGGATTCAATCGATAAAATCTTGTAACTAGCAACATGGCACAGATCGTTATCGCTGCCGGCTCGGTAACAAAGGATCCCAGCAGCGGCCCCACAGTGAGGATCGACAACCACCACGCCGCAGTGGTGTTCTTTCCCAGCGCGGCGACCTTTGCTAAAATCCATTCAGCGAACTTGAGGACCGGCCGAGAACTCGCAATCGCCATGATCACCACGACGAAAATCGGCTCAGTGAACTTCACGTGATCCGTATAATCAAATAAGCTGGGGAATCCCTTCATTGTGATCACCGCCACGCCCAACGGAATTAGCCAGATTCCGAACACGGCCTCTACCTCCCCCAAAAAGTGAAATAACGTCATCTTAAACTGGAGCCAATCCCGTTTGATCGACAAACCGCGACCGCCACGGCCATGCAATTCCTCTGCCTCCAAACTCCGAAACCGATCGCGGTATTTGTGTGAGATCCCCATAAACGTGGACGTCATGAACGTGTGTATTATGGCCAATAGGAAAATTGCAGATCCCACAAGATTGAACGGGTCAAAGAGAACCCTCGCCCACAATTGCTCGCCCAAAGATTGGGCCGGGTCTGTCGGATAGGCGTCCAGCGCCGTGGGAAAATTTGCGGGCTGCCCTGTGCCGCGCGGCTCCGCACCCGATGCCACAGCGGTTCCGCAACACGCCAAAAATAACCCTCCAAGAAGCAAAACGACGACCACCAATGGTGTAGGAAGAATTTTCATTAATTATTTAAGACGGTGTTAACGTCAAACCATACTCAAAAGCAACGCCCATTCGGAACGATGACAAAAATTCGCCACCATTGACCGGACCGCCGCGGGATGTTGTGATTCGAGGAAATGGTGGAATGGCACTGGTCAATTGGTATTGCGTTTTTCTGCGTGCAAGTCGCGGGGGTTTTATTGGCTCTTCGGGCGATCTTGATTTCCCGCACTCCGCAGGCTGCGATTGCATGGGTGATTGCGCTGGTGACGTTCCCCATCATTGCCATCCCGCTATTCCTGGTTTTCGGAGAGTCCCGTTTCGTGGGTTACAAACAAGCAGGCCACGGGGAATCTCCTGACTTGGACAAACTGCTCGCGGAGACGGAGGAACGGCTTCGCCCATTTCAAAACCCGCCCAGGGATTCGCTGAGTGACGCCATCCGTCTGAACGAGCGACTGGTCGGCCTCCCCGTCACCCGCGGAAATAAGGCGGATTTGCTTATTGATGGGATTCAAACGTTCACAGCAATCGGGCAGGCGCTCGATGCGGCCCACGAGTCGATTGTATTCCAATTTTTTATCATCCGCGACGACCGTCTGGGACGAGACATGAAAACCCGGCTCATTGCGGCATGCCAGCGCGGAGTGGCGGTTTACGTCACTTTTGACCAAATTGGATCGCGCCAGTTGCCTTCGGAATTCGTGAACGAACTCGAAGGAGCAGGCGCCAAGGTGAGTGCCTTCATCACTAACCGTCAGCGAGGCAAGAGGTTTCGGATCAATTTCCGCAATCATCGCAAGCTCGTCATCGTGGATCGCCGGGTCGCATTTGTCGGCGGACTCAATGTGGGCGATGAATATATGGGACTAAGCAAACGTTTCGGGCCTTGGCGGGATACCTTTGTTCGCCTCGAAGGTCCTGTGGCCCATGCGTTAGCGATCCCGTTTGCCGAAGACTGGGCATTTTCCACCAAATCCGTGCCCGACCTGCAAGGCAACACGCCCCCACTCCCGGTCGGTGACGCAAGCGTGTTCACGATTCCCTCTGGGCCCGTGCCAACTTGGAATGTCTGCCCGGCCACGCTCATCGAAATCATTCGATCAACCCGAGAGCGACTCTGGCTGGCCAGCCCGTATTTTATCCCGGACTCATCCCTACTTGCAGCCATCGGCCACGCCGCACTGCGCGGCGTGGATGTGCGACTGCTTCTGCCTCAAAAAGCAGATCACCTCCTGCCGTGGCTTTCTGCGTTTACTTTTTATCCGCGGCTCCGTGAGGCAGGCGTTCGTATTTTTCGCTACCAACCCGGCTTCATGCATCAAAAGGTAATCCTCGCAGATGATGCTCTCGCTGTCGTTGGTTCGATCAACCTGGATTACCGGTCATTCATGCTCAATTTTGAGCTCTCAGCAGGCATCTTTGATCGGGCGTTTGCTCAATCTGTGGAACGGATGTTTCTGACGGATTTCGCCAATTCAAAAGAAGAGGACTTGTGGTGCTACGAGCGCGGATCTCTGATCTTCCGCCTGAAATGCCGGACGGCGAGCCTCCTAAGCACGCAACAATAGAAAGCCACCGAACGGCTAATCCCTCAAATGCCTTAACGCCTCGAGGATCGCGGGAATGAGGAGGGGAAGGCATTCTCCAATCGCCCGAGGATTACCAGGGAGATTGATGATCAGCGATCGACCACGGACTCCGGCCGTTGCACGCGACAAGATTGCGGTGGGGACTTTCGCGAAACTCTGTATCCGCATGATCTCGCCAAACCCGGGAAGCTCCCGAGTGAGAATCTCACGCGTTGCCTCCGGAGTTACATCCCTCGCCGAAGGCCCTGTTCCGCCCGTCGTGATCACTACCGGGCAATCCTCTTCATCACACAAAGCACGAAGCGTGTCTGCGATCGTCGATTGATCATCTGGGAGCAATCGGCTCAAAAACTGACACGGAGCGCCCCAACAATCCGTAAAAACCCGCTCGATTTCCGGGCCGCTAAGGTCTTCGTAAATTCCTGCACTTGCCCGATCACTTAACGTCACACGCCCCACCTTCATCGTCCTGCCTTTTTGAGGGTTTCGGCGAGATCCATCCAGGATCCCCCAAAGCCATCAATGGAAGATTCCGCCACGTGCCACGTCTGCCATCCGATGCGGCTGCTCGGATCGATATCGTTATCCAAACGATCTCCCACCATAAGAACTTCATCGGCCCGGATTCCTCGATGCGCGAGACGCGCAGAAAGCAAACGAAAAACATGAGGATCGGGCTTGCTGAAACCACATTCAAAGGACCACACACAGAGCGCAGGGTCAAATACGTCAAACGTGAGCGAGGAACCAGAAAACACATCTGCAATCTCGCGCAAGGTGTAAGCCTGCGCATTCGAGGCTATTCCCATTGGCACCCTTGCATCCCGTAAATACGACAGCACTTCTACCGCGCCCGACGCGAGCCTCAAAGACCTAAGACACGCTTGATGATCAAAAATCCACCGGTCTCGGGCAGCCAAATCCAGGCTGATGAGCTCCGGAATCGCCCGGGAAATTACATCCGGCCACACCACCTCTGGCCACAGGATCCCCTGTTCTCGCGCGGCAGCGTGATCTTGCGTCACGATTTTCAAGCAGCGATCGGACACATCATCGAGCGTCGGCATCGCTGTCACCGCCTCCAACTGCATCCAAAGTCGCTCCCAACGCAATTTCGCATCGGCAGGGGCCGCCGCAACATCCAACACCGTTCGGTAAATGTCGAAAATGACCACCTTGGGAAATCGCATCACTAATTTTGGCAGGTCGGCAATCATGTCGTCATTGGGCGAATACCGTTTAGTTAAGTAAGTCGTAAGTCTTTTGTCACAAATCCCTGCCTTTGAGCACCTCTGCTCGTGTTTCTTGGCTCTTTACTTCAGGTCTACAGGGACCCCCCAAAATTGTCCAGAACGCTGGGATTGAAATACGGCCGCCCGGATCGCCCCAGAAATTATCGCATCCCGATGCGATGAACTCCTTTCCCGCCTGAGTGGATTGGTGGATGTGAATAATCGCTCCCTTTTCTCTGCAGTCTCCCGCCACATTAGGGGGGAAAGCCGAGGGATAACTTGACCGTCACATACTCGGGGTGCACGGCTCCGGTTTGAGTGCGAATGACAAGTGGCGTCTCTTCCCATGTCTTGCCGTGCATTGCGGGTGGCAGGTCCTCCTTCCGCACCATACCGAATAGCCCGAGCAAGGGAGGAGCCCCCTCCCGCAAGACAACCGGGCGACTGCGCACGATCTCAAGTCCCGCAGCCGCTGCCGCGAGACGCATCCGCTCTTCCTGGTGCTTTGGATCAATGGGAAAAATACAGGCGAACACTCCCCCTGGCTCGAGATGCGCGGCCGCCACAGAGCAATAGTCGGTGATGTTTCCTCGCATTTCGAAACGGCAGGCCATCTTCTGCGGGTGGTCACTCTCTGGACCGCTGCCCACCGGAAAATAGGGCGGGCTACCAAGAACCAGATCAAACTTTTCATCGACTCCGAGGATCGCAGGCTCCCGGAAGTCCCCCTGCCGGATCTCAACCCTGTCGCCAAGGCCGTTCCAGAGCGCAGATTTTCTGGCCAGCCGCACGCTCTCTTCTTGAGCTTCCACCGTTACTAAATGCACCGCCCGCAGGCGCCAAGCGACAATCATGCCGACAGTTCCGATGCCGCTACCAAGGTCCAGAACCCGACCGGCAGAGGGACTGAGCACGCTGCCATACCATGCAGTCAGCACATCGTCGGTGGAAAAGCGGTGGCCGTTCGCCAATTGAAAAAGCCGAAAATATCCACAAATGGCATCAAGGGTTTCTCCTGGTCCAGGCACTGGCCCCTCCCCCCGCGCTCCCGGAGGAATAGGCCCGGGCTTAACCCAACCTTTAAACGTCGGATCAGCAAAGCAAAAGGGGTCAGTCATTTTTTGTTGTATTTTCTATTAAAAATCACGCCCAGGATTAAAACAAGGCATCGGATCTGAAGACATGCATTCACGAATCTTATAAATCGATTTCGGTTGAGCTGGCACGTTGTTTGGGGGCCGTTGGATGGATTGTATGCTTCTGACCCAGGGACATGCGGGAATGGTGAAGGAAGTTGAGGGATTGGAGAAATATTCACAGATTGGTTAAAGTGATCTCTGGAATCCCTGGGCTAGAGCCCAGTTTACATAGAAACGCAAAGGGCTTCTTCTGTCGTCGGCTCCTATGATTCGACGTCAGGGTGACAGAGCCCTCTTGAAACTCTGGAAAGACGGGCGAATTGGCCAAATCCAATTAAAACGAAGCTTGAGGTCAGGCATGGTCTAGTGATGTAGCTGAATACACTTACCTGAATGGAGTTGAGAATCGCGAGAATAACTGGCTTGCTGAGAGAAATTCATATTGAACACGAAGGAGCACTTGACGATGTGATGTCGCGTTCGGTTCGCCGCTCTTTCCCCTCCACCACTCCAAAAAGAAATCCTGCGTCGCAACGACATGTGAAAAAGAAAGACCCGCCTCAGAATGTCAATAAACCATTCCGGTCCCATCTTATCCTGCGTTTGAGGTCATCGACAATACAATAAAAAATGACTGACCCCTTTTGTTTCTTTGCTGCCCATTTTATCCTTTTTCCTGTTCAAGAATCGGCTTCAACGCTCCCCGAAGACTTCATGCGCTGCTCAAAAAAGCTCCGCTGGCCGCGCAAATTATTTTCTGTAAAAGTGGCTTCTGACTTTAGCTGAAGGGTGATTTTTTGGTGTCTGGCGGTTTTTGTTAGGAGAGCTTGATGTAGGATTTTCCGGTTTCCCAGGTCTCTGAGATTTCGATGAGAACG
>JBGSMR010000363.1:0-4071 GCA_041740065.1 Chthoniobacterales bacterium | reverse complement strand
TCTGGCTCGAAAACCCAGGGTTTATTCCCGCGCAGCAAGCGATACAATAGTCCCATGCTACGACAATTATCCGTCTGGACCGTGTTTCTCAGCATTGTGCTGGTGCTGGCAGGGCATCAGTCCGCGCGCGCGAACGATCGAGTGTGGTCAGCGCTGGTTCTTGCAACGAACGAATCGCCAGCGAAACTCACACCGCCTGATTTGGAACCGTTTGTCGGCGATTTGCGAAAGATTTTTGGCTACAACTCGTTTTATATTCTCGGAGAGAAGCGAAAACGAGTTCTCGCAGGCACAGAGGAATGGTTGATTTCCAGCAATGCGGTTTTTTTGAAATTGACCGCATTGAGCAAGCACATGTCCTCGTATGAACTTCAATTGGACCTATATGCGAATGACAACTTGGCTCTGACTTCCCGTGTGAAGCTGGCCCGGGAAGCTCCTCTGTATATCCGTGGTCCGCAGTGGGGAAATGGGCAACTGATCTACATCCTGCAAATTCAATAAAGCTCTATACCACCCAATCGATAAATTACGATGCGGGAACCATCTCCGGAATCCCGGAGTCCTCGGTGGCATCAGCCGGTGCGGTTGGCAAGGCCGCCTCTTCAGCTACGGCGACTGCTGGGTTCACGCGGAATGCCCAACTAGCCTGCACCCGTTTTCCATCCGCACGTCCAAGCACGATCACGGTGACCTCGGGTTCGCGTAAGCGCTGGTGCATCGTGTAGCGGATTTGCTGGGTCGCTTCGTCGTATTCTGCGGGCACCGGGCCGAATCCACTGACACGCATCTCGACAGATTTAGGGTCTAGTTTTCCCAGAGAGGAAAGATCTGCTTCGATGCGGGGAAATGGATTTCCTATCTCCTGCCCTTGCGCAGGGCGGGTGGTAATGCCTGGTGACGTGACGCCTGTGCCTGCTTGCACCACTGCTCCCCCGGTCGTGCCAGAGGTCTTAAGTGCGTTGGTAAACGTAAAGGCTTTGTCGCTTTGAATGATAAATCGTCCGATCGAGGCGGGTGGTGCGTCATGGCGCCCCTTTTGCCCACTCACCGTAAATAGCGCTTCATATCCCGCTTCCAATCCCTTCTGCATGACGATTTCGTTGTGAACCCCGAATGGATAGGCAAACGTCAAAATTGGAATTCCTAGTTTAGTTTCCAGCGTTTCTTTGGATTCTTTTAGCTCACGCCAGAGCCATTGATCGTAAGGCTCATCTTTTGCGCGTTTGGGTCTCACCATGTTGTCGTGTGAGATACTGTGGCTGCCGATATCCACACCCGCGTCGCGCATCTCCGCAAGTTGCTCCCAGGTGATCGATTTGCCGCCTGCGCTGATGTAATTGGTATACACATACATGGTAAACGGGTAGCCAAACTCCTTCAGTACCGGCCAAGCATCGTCGTAGCAGGACACATAACCGTCATCCATCGTGATTACAGCGCTGCGAGCCGGGATATTTTTTTCTCCCTTACGCCACGCAAGATAATCAGCCATGGGAATCACCGTGATCCCCGCATCTTTCAGCGCCTGCATCTGCTCCCGGAACATCTGCGTGCTGATGGCAAGTGAGTCGCGCGGCGGATTCTCAAAACGATGATAGCCCAGAATCGAAACCTCTGCGCTTGTATTGATGGGCTCTGGAGTCGGAGTTGGCTCGGGTGTCGGCGCGGGTGTTGGAGTCGGCTCAGGAGTGGCAGGTATCTCCACGGGAGCGGGAGCTGGCTCCGGCGCGGGTGCAGGGCCGCATGCCACGAGTCCTAACGCGATGACTGAAAGCAAAAACTTAACGGTTGACATGACTCAACGAAACACTTGCCCAGCGGAAAAGCAACCAAGGAGATGAGCCAGATAAATGTTCCGGGAAAAAGAAAGCCGACACTCGGGTTCGAACCGAGGACCGACGGTTTACAAAACCGTTGCTCTACCACTGAGCTATGTCGGCGCAGAAGGATGAGAATACCATCCAAGCGAAACGAATGAATCGCAAATTTCCGCCTCCGGTGCAAGTGATGAATTCGTTTCGCCGATTTGTCTTTCTTGTTTGCGCACCGGGCGGTGGTCGGTCACGTTTTCCCCATGACTACCCGATTAATCCCACTCGACGCTCTCCATGATCTTGCGACGATGGGGGAACTCGCGGGAAAAAAAATTGTTCTAACTAATGGATGCTTCGATATCTTGCATGCAGGCCATGTGGACTACCTCGAACGTGCCCGGGAACTCGGAGACGCGCTTATTGTAGCAATCAACTCAGACCGATCAGTGAGGGAGCTCAAGGGGGCGTCCCGCCCCGTGAATAGTGAAGAAGACCGCGCGCGTGTGTTGTCCGCGTTGCGGTGTGTGGATTATGTGACAATCTTTGATTCCTTACGTGTGACCACGGTAATCGAACTTCTGCAGCCCGCAGTTTACGCCAAGGGGGGGGACTACACGTTGGAGACCCTCGACGCGGGGGAACGGGATGCGATGCTCACCTGCGGAACAAACATTCAGATTTTGCCGTTGGTCCCGGGACGATCGACCACAGCGATTCTCGCGCGTGCGGCACAAGGTGAGTGGTGCTCTTAGTTCAATCGAGGAATTCCGCGATTTCGTAGAGCGTTTTATCGCGCGCGGGCTTCCGATGTCTATTGAGGATCGACCGCAGTTTCCCGGAAGGATCTATTTCAGCTGAATCGCCAGCGAATGCATCATCCATCCCATCCAATGCATCACCGTATTCCGCCTCCAGCGCCTCGGGGTCTTCGCCTGAGGCCATGCGGTCCATCATTTCGTTGAAAACATCTGGCATCTTCTGGCCAGTCAATGATGCCATCTTGCGCATCATCTCTGCCATTTGGCGGGGATCTGGATTGCTTTCATCCATGGAAGAAAACTCGCGTTCCATTTCGGCCATCGCACGCTCCATCCGAGGATCTAATGGGCCGTCTACCGGATTCTCGGTGCCCGGTTCTATGCGTCCCGGTTTCGTGATCGCAAATGCAGACGCGATTCGCTCCATGGGTGCTGATGGATCATCCGGACAGCGTGGCACGCGACCCGAGTACGCCAGAGATCGCGCAAAAAAGGAATAAATCGTGTGGGTCTTAGGGCTGTAGAATTCGTAAATCGGCATAAGCAAATGATTTGAATTTTACGGTTTAGAAACCACGTCCATGGGGGGGAAAGCGATTTTCATCCCTTTAAATGCACCTTAGATGATCATACCAGCTGCCACTGTTTCGAAGGTTCCTGGGTGAATGAGAACAAACGAGCCTGTGATCCGGTTGCGCCGATACGAATCATGGATCAGCGGAATTGCCGTCCGCATCGTGATCCGGCCGATGTCATTCAAGGTCATCGTCTTTACCCCTTCGACTTTATGCAGGGTATTAATATCCACGATGTAGCGCACGTCTTTGATGATTGCCTGGGTCTCGCGCGTCGTGTGTCTCACAATATACTTGCCGCGGTCAGCCAGCGGGGTCTGCGAAAACCAACAGACCATCGCCTCAATGTCTTGTTCGACCCGGGGTGGATTGTTTGGCTTCACGATCATATCGCCGCGCGAAATGTCGATTTCGTTCTCCAGGGTCAGAGTCACTGATTCCGGCGCAAAGGCTTCTGCTACGGTATCCGAGTTTTTATAAATCTCCTTTACCCGTGTGGTAAATCCGGAGGGGAGCACCTTCACTTCGTCGTTGGGCTTAAAGACACCGCCAGCGACACGACCGGCATAGCCGCGGAAATCATGCCATTCGTTGGACTGCGGACGAATCACCCATTGAACGGGGAACCGGGCATCGACATGATTGTATTCTCCGCCGACGTAAACCGTTTCCAAGAAATACAGCAGCGATGGTCCCTGATACCAGGGCATGTGCTGCGAGCGATCCACCACATTGTCGCCTTCGAGGGCGCTGATTGGGATCGTCGTGATGTCAACCAAGTTGTCGAGACGGGATGCGAAGCTTTTGTATTCCTCTACGATGCGGTTGTAGACTTCTTCGGAGTAGTCCACGAGGTCCATTTTATTGATTGCAACGACGACATGCTGGATTCGGAGAAGCTCTGCAATAAACGAATGCCGC
>JBGSMR010000361.1:0-7965 GCA_041740065.1 Chthoniobacterales bacterium | reverse complement strand
GTCGATCTACGATGCACTTGAGGTCCTGCTTCCTATTAACCAACCACGGTCCGAGGTCAAAGCTGCGGGCCCCGCCTCGCAGCGCAAGAAGCCGCCGGGCGGAGGTGATGACCACCATAGCGGCGCTCCACATTCTGTCTTGAAACCTTACGAAAAGCTAATCGAGCGAGGGCTTTTGGAAATCGAGGCGCTTTGCTACATTCGTGGCCGCTCGATTCCTAATCGTTTTTTTGTGCTCGACGAGGCGCAACAGCTCACGCCGCTGGAGGCGAAAACGGTTGTGACCCGAATGTCCAAAGGCTCGAAACTCGTGATGGTCGGAGATCCGGCGCAGATCGATAATCCCTATGTTGACAGTCGTTCAAACGGGCTTGTTTACACTCGGAACCGGCTCCGAGGACAGTCGCTTACCGCGCATATATCTCTAACTAAAGGGGAGCGCAGTGCGCTGGCGGAGGTTGGTGCGCGAATGATGTAAATAGGTCGCGCCTGAATTTGTGAGATTGACGGCCATAACCAGATGATGCTCAAACATCGGCGATGTTAAAGTTTCTTCCTAGCCAGCGTATTTTGTTTCAAGGCGACAGCATCACCGACGCCGGAAGGAATCGGACGGTTTCTTCGGGTTTGGGGACCGGGTATGCAATGATGTGTGCGTCGAGGATTTCCGCTTCTCATCCGCAACTCAACCTGTCTTTCATCAATCGCGGAGTTTCCGGAGATCTGGCCGGAGATTTAGTGGAGCGGTGGCAGGAAGACTGCATCGATCTTGCACCCGATTGGGTGTCAATCCTCATCGGAATCAACGACACGTGGAGGCATTTTGATCAGAACCAAGAAACCCCCGCAGCAGTGTTTGAGCAGAACTACCGGAAGGTGCTTGACCGCACGCGAACCAGGCTTTCCTGCGGATTGATTATTTGCGAACCCTTTGTTCTGCCCTACCATGAGGACCGGCTGAGGTGGCGGGATGATTTGGATCCCAAAATCCGGGTAGCCCGCAAGCTTGCTATTGAATTCGGTGCAATCTACGTGCCATTTGATGGGCTTTTTGCCGCTGCATGCGCCAAGCGGGAAGCGGCATTTTGGGCTCCAGATGGCGTGCATCCGTCGGATGCAGGGCATGCGCTCATGGCTCAGGCTTGGATCGAAGCGGTCGGCTGCTAGAACGGATTCACGGGTTCTCCCGAGGCGGGCTCAAATGTCCCGATGGCTTCCAGCCCGCCGCCTGGCAGCACCCGAAATACCTCCTGACTCACCGGATACGGGGTCAGGCGGTAGTCGTTGATGACGGCGCTGGCGGTAGCCTCAAATTTTGATGCGAGGGCAGGGTAAACATAGACGCGGTATCTATTTGGGATGGCGACTAACAGATCTGGACCGAGAATGGCCTCAAACTTGGCGATGAAGTCAGGTGCAAGTGTCGTGGCAGCGACCACAGGGCGGTCGGAATCAATGACCGCCGCCTGAATCACGCCCTGGGGATCTCTGATCATCTTCGGGGTCAGTTTAGCAAGTTCCTCAGAGGCGTTGAGAGCTGCGATCCGCTGCACCGAATCGAGTTTGATGCCAAGCGCATCTTTTTGATCATCATCGAGAAAAATAACAATGTCTCCGCGGACGATTGCCGGAGCGATCAGCGTTTTCTGGCTGCCGGCAATCGCAGTCGGAAATCCGGGCCGCATGAACGCAGGTTCAACCATGAGGTGCCAGCGCCCGCGCTCATCGGCGTGGGCTGGGCCGGCGAGCAAGTAATTAAGAGCCACCGAAAGTGCGATTGCAATAAATCGCAGGGTTTGATGGCGGCGGAGTTTGTAATTTCCCACATCTCTGCTACCGATGTGGAATTCCATGATTACGTTTTTAGAAGGCATACTCGAAGAATCGCTGCCCACGCAAATTGTCGTTAACGTGGGAGGCATCGGGTATCAGGTGTTGATCCCGATGTCGAGCTTTGACCGTTTGCCACCTCCCGGAGGCGCGGTGCGAATACTCACTCAGTTCATCGTACGAGAGGACGCGCATCTGCTCTATGGCTTCGCGACGCGGGAGGAGCGGGATCTTTTTCAACTGCTCACCCATCATGTCAGCGGCGTGGGTCCAAAGCTCGCGCTTGCCGTGCTTAGTGGAATGAGCGTCGTGTATTTCAAGGCTGCTGTCGTTGCAGGGGACATTGCTGCGATCTCCAAAATCCGCGGGGTTGGGAAAAAAACTGCCGAGCGTGTCGTGCTGGAACTGAAGGATAAGCTTGGCGTGGTGGCGGAGTGGGAGGCGTCGAGTGCTGCGCACGCACCCTCCGCCGAAGATCTTGTTATTCACGATGCGGTGCTGGCGTTGATTTCTCTCGGATTTAAACAAGTCGATGCCCACAAAGCCGTCAAAAAAGTGATCGAATCCTCCGCCGGCGGCGAAATCACGGCTGAGCGGCTTGTGCGTGAGGGCCTTAAGCTTCTGATTTGATGGCATTTTCAGACGCATTGACACGGGCGCAGCGTGTGGCTGAATCGCTGCCAGAGGGCGGCTTGTTCCACGAAAAAACATGGCGGGTTTCACCGGATGCCTTTCCCGTCACGCCAGAGTTTGCCGATGAGTTGGACCGCCTCGGTTACCGACTCGTACGGTTTCAACGGGCTTGTAACCAGCTCTACCAGCTTAGTGTCCGGGGAAAGCAGCCGGAATGGATTGCGGAGCTCTTGGATCGCGGGAAACCGCCTGAACTAATCGAATTTGCCCGTGACGCACGTTTTCGGGATCACCTGCCCGGGGTGATCCGGCCGGATGTTATTCTCACGGATGACGGATATATCCTTGCGGAACTCGACAGCGTGCCCGGCGGAATCGGGCTCACCGGTTGGCTGGCTCAGACGTATTCTCAGATCGGCGAGGACATTTTAGGCGGCCCAGATGGGATGTTGGATGGATTTGCCACCGCCTTGCCGGAGGGTGACATCATCGTGTCTGAGGAGGCGGCCACCTATCGTCCCGAAATGGATTGGCTCGCAGCGCGACTCAATGCACGGGCAGGAAACGACGGGCAGTGGCGAGTCACGGATGCACGCGCGGACCAGTCGCTGCGGGCGGACGTCTATCGATTTTTTGAATTGTTTGATTTAGCCAATGTCCCGTGTGCTCCGGATCTGATGCAACGGGCGCGGGCAGGGGAGGCACGCGTGACCGCACCGTTTAAACCCTGGATGGAGGAAAAGCTGTGGTTTGCGTTGTTCTGGTTAAAGCCTTTGGAAGGCTTCTGGCGCCGAGAACTCAGCGAGCGCGTCTTACTCGCACTCCGCAAGGTGATTCCCTACACGTGGTTGGTCGACCCCACCCCGCTCCCGATTCATGGGATTCTTCCCCGCCTCGAAGCTCACGATTGGGAAGACGTGGCGGGATTTAGTCAGAAACAACGCGATTTCGTTTTAAAAGTAAGCGGGTTCAGCGATAGGGCCTGGGGATCGCGAGGCGTGGTCGTTGCGGCCGACGTGCCGCAGATCGCGTGGCGCGAGGCTTTGCACGCTGCTCTTGCGTCCTACCACACCCATCCGCATGTGATGCAGGAATTTCATAAAGGCCGTCTGGTGGAACACGCTTGGTGGGACCAGGAGTCCAATGAAATCGTTCCGATGAAGGGACGTGTTCGGCTGTGCCCCTATTATTTTCCCAATGGAGATCGGGTCAAATGTGCCGGCGCGTTGGCGACGGTTTGTCCAGCAGACAAGAAGCTGCTCCATGGCATGCAGGACGCCATTCTTGTCCCTGCAGCGCAACGCTCGGAATGAAAATCGGGATATTTATTTCCTCCTGCTCGTAAACGCACTAATGTCCTGCTTTATGATCCGCACAACCGCCGCGTGTGATTCGCTCCACAGGAATTTCGTTTTATGAATCGTTTTTACTCCGCAATTTTCTGCCTCTGCGTTTTTCTTGTCGCCGGCTGCGCTGGGGGCTCAGGCTCGTATGAAGAGCCATTGCCCCGCACGCAGTATCAGAAAGTGAACGTGGCTACGTATTACGGCGCGGAAAGCTTACCCGGGCAGCCGCCCGCAACCGCGCGAGGCACGCGTTATCAGAAGGGATCGATTTCAAGCGCAGCAGCCGATTGGTCGCGCTGGCCAGCAGGCACACTGTTTCGCGTGCTTGCTACGGGAGAACTTTATGAGGTGGATGATTTCACCGATGACGTGGTGGGAAAGAATCAGATCCTTCTCTACAAGCAGCCTTTGGCGAGAATCCCGGCGGACGCTACCCACTTTGTGACTATTGAAGTGCTGCGTTGGGGGAGTCCGAAAAATAGTATCGCAATTCTCGAAAACCAACGCTCCAGCACGTCTCGTAAAATCCTTGCAGACCTTAAAGCGCGATACCCTCAGCGGTAATGCAGGGGCGCTCTGGACTGTGAGGCACCAACCGGATGCTCGCGCGTATCGAGGCCTTTGCCAGATCCATCGGGCATCTAATATGCGATCCGACTGTTAGGAGACTCGGTTTTTGGCTGGATAGGATTTAAACAATCATTGATGGTAACGATATATGAGATTTTTTGACGGATGCACGGCCTTGATTACTGGTGCTTCAGCGGGGTTTGGGGCGGAGTTCGCCAGACAGTTGGCGCCCGTTGCGCACGGCTTGATCCTCGTTGCAAGACGCGGAGATCGACTTGATGAATTGAAGGCAGAACTGAATGCCAAATTCCCAGATTGTGAAATCCGGACGTATATCGCTGACCTTACCGATGAATCCGCGCGCGGCGCATTCGCCACGTGGGTCGGTAGCGAAGAGGTAAAGGTTGATTTTCTTATCAACAATGCCGGTCTTGGTGACCATGGGGCGTTTGAATGCAGTTCGTGGGATAGGATCCGGGCGATGGTTGATGTAAATATATTGGCCCTCACCCAACTCACCTATTTGCTCTTGCCCGCGATGCGTCAGTCCGGCCGGGCAGCTATACTGAATGTGAGTTCTGTGGCAGGTTTTTTTCCGTTGCCGAATATGGCCGTGTATTCAGCCACCAAAGCCTACGTGACAAGCTTCTCTGAGGCGCTGCGTATCGAGCTTCAACAGACGGGCGTTTCTGTAACGACGTTATGCCCGGGGCCGGTCGAAACAGAGTTTTTCACGGTGGCGACTCGTGAGGGCGGGGAGGAGGATGCGGCGCACTTTAAGACGATGCCTGCTTTCACCGTTAGCGTTCACGATGCTGTGCGGGCCGGACTGGATGCCGTCGCTGCGGATAAAGCGCGCGTTATCCCTGGTCCCTGGCTCGCGCTGGCCGTGGCCGCCACTGCCATTGTACCCTTTTGGATTATCCGACGAATCCTTGCAGCGAATAGCAAGCGTATCTAACTACGTGACATCAAATCATCGAAATCTCTACGGGAGCAGTTTTTGAAAACCTCTGTCAAAGTTAGCAAGTTAGCGCCTAATGGCGAAGTGCCAGCAGAATTCAAGCAAACGTTCGAGCTCATCAATCCTCACCTCTACAGCGTGGAGGAAAGGATCCGGCAGCAAGCGAAAGTCTTTGACTCCGCTATCGAGGGATACGTCAGCTACGCAATCAACACCGGGGGGAAGCGTCTCCGCCCAGCGCTTGCGTTGCTTGCTGGCGGAGCCACCGGTAAGATTTCGTCTAGCCATGTGGATCTCGCGGTCATCATGGAGCTGATCCACGTCGCCACCTTGGTCCACGACGATATCATGGACGGCGCTGATACCCGCCGAGACCAGCCCACGCCCAATGCCAAATGGGGCAATGCCATCAGCGTATTGCTTGGCGATTGCCTGTTTGCGCACGCACTAAAACTCTCGACCAACTTCAGCAATTCAGACATCTGCCGTCGTATCGCCGACGCTTCAAATGATGTCTGCACCGGGGAAATTATACAGACCCAGCGCCGCTTCGACCTGAATCTTTCAACGATGGATTACTATAAAATCATTGAAATGAAAACCGCTGCGTTGTTTTCAGCTGCTTGCGAACTTGGCGCTTTTATCAGTGAATCGAGCCCATCCATCATTGGTGCATTGAAAAACTACGGGACTAAGCTCGGCACAGCTTATCAGATTTACGACGATTGCATGGACATCGCAGGTGATGAGGAATCCGCGGGCAAAACGCTCGGCACGGACCTCCAGAAAGGCAAGCTGACGCTTCCTGTCATCATCCTTCTCCAAACCACTGAAGGCGCCCAACGTGAACGGGTGCGCGAGCTGATTCTAGAGGGTGATGCCGATGGCCATGATGAGTTGGCTGATATGGTGATTCGCCACGGTGCTATGAAAACAGCAGTGGAGTCGGCGCGGCGAATGGTCAAGGAAGCACATCGGTCCATCTCCGTGGTTCCACGGAACCGCTACGTGATTGGACTGGAGTCCATCACGGCCTACTTGGACGGCTTACTGATACCGTATTTGGATCTGAAATAGCGCAAACCGAGTGCCGTGGACGTCAGCAGGAAATCTGCTCGAACTGGCGCTCCCCGGCAGTTGATGACCATTTAAAGATCGCTGGCGACTGCAAGTGAAATGATTGCTTCGGAGGAGCAAACGATTCGGACCACGCCAGAACGCTGTCCCTGTCCTCGTTGGATATTTTGCGCTCCGGGCGGGCAAAAGTCAGATATGGCAAGGCCGGGCTCGCGTCGA
Organism: Chthoniobacterales bacterium; assembly: GCA_041740065.1. Lineage (GTDB taxonomy): Bacteria > Verrucomicrobiota > Verrucomicrobiia > Chthoniobacterales > JAATET01 > JBDNGG01. Next base: position 1,326 of record JBGSMR010000361.1, on the reverse strand, counting down.
CGAATGCGCCAAGCTCGCGACAAATCCGTGGGCGCCATTTGGCAATCTGCTTTTCCAACTCCAGACGACCATTAGCAATCTCCCACACCATGGCGGAAAACCGTCTGGGCTGGGGCAGGGGAAGAATCGATTTTAATGAAACTTCCGGAGCTGGTATCTTGGACTTCCGAATGAGGTCGATGAGTTTTTTTTCCTGTGTCAGGTCGTGGCGACCGAGGAGTGCCAGGGTGATGTGCAAATCTGCGGGATCGTGAAACCGCAACCCGATCGGTGCATCATGATGCCATGCATCCATTACTTCCGCCGGCACGATCACCGGCCATGCCACAAACCAATTCATTGTCATTCCGTTAGTCTCGTATCCGGTGTGGACGCAGGGGCAAAGCGTAATCGCTGACAATATTCGTTTCAGTGGCGAAAGTCCTGCCACTGTGAGGGTGCCAAATGGAGGAATTGAATCGCGCTCCCGAAGTTGCGATGTATCTTTCACTCTCGAATTGCGAACTATCCATCCATGATCCATCAACTCCGAAGCGCAGTCGAAATTGCGAGCCATCTGCCCCGCTACAACGAAATCCTCCGTGTCTTGTTCAAATACGGCTTTGCGGATGTCCTCAAACTTGTGACCCTCCAAAGGATCCTCCGCATTGAAGATGCAAAATTGACTGTTCACGAGACGGGTCCATTGTCCGAAGCGCCGGAAGTCCGTCTGCGCTTGGCGCTTGAAGAGCTCGGGCCCACGTTTGTTAAACTCGGCCAGATTATCAGCTCTCGCCGCGATTTAGTCACTGAGTCGTATTACGTTGAACTTTGCCGCCTGCATTCCGGCGTCCCGACCTTTCCCGGAAAGGAAGCAAAGAGGATCGTGGAAGAAGAACTTGGTGTTCGGTTGGATCAGGCGTTCTCACGCTTCGATTTGGAGCCCATTGGCGGCGCGTCCATCGCACAGGTCCATCGTGCTTGGATGCATGACGGCACTCCTGTCGCGGTCAAAGTCCAACGTCCTGATATCGCGAAGCTCATAGACAAGGATTTGGCGATCATGATGGATTTTGCCAAATTTACCGACGCCTATGTCGCTGAGATTGCTGTCTTGAATCCCGTCGGCGTGGTGCAGGAATTTGCGGACACCATCCGCTTGGAATTGGATTTTAACAATGAAGCAATCAGTGCGGAGCGCTTCGCCAAGGAATTCGAAGGCGATCCGACGATTTTTGTTCCACAAGTCTATCGCGAACACTCCAGCGAGAAAGTCCTTACAATGACGTTCATGTCCGGCCTCCCAGTGGATGACACCGAGCGGTTAGCCGCAGCCGGCGTTGATCC
>JBGSMR010000359.1:0-3774 GCA_041740065.1 Chthoniobacterales bacterium | reverse complement strand
GAAGGGATCGTTGTTGCGCCTTGCTTTTCCACCATCGCCGGGACTTCGCAGCGGAGCGACACTTCCATGTCGGTGGTGCTGAGCCGAATCCCGGTCTCTGTGGTTTCAATGAGCACGTTCGATAGCACCGGCAGGGTGGCGCGGGTGCTAACAACATTCTGGGTTTTCTGCAGGCCTTCCAGCAGGTGGTCTTTGGTTACGCTGAACTTCATGGATGGGACGACGCTAAAAAATGCTTAGGGTGTTCGACGGTGACTATCTGCTCTCTGCGGGATGTGTCAAAACAATCTGCGCTTTCCGTGAAGAAAGGTGCAAATTTGGCGACTGTAAAATCGATCGATCACCGCTGGAGTTGGGTTTCAATCGAACGAATAATGTGCCTCGTGCGCTCATCTTCTTCCATGCGTCGCTTGATCAGTTTGCAGGCATGGATCACGGTGCCATGATCTTTGCCCCCAAAGAGATCACCAATTTCGCTCAATGTCGAATTTGTCATCTCGCGGGAGAGAAACATTGCGATCTGCCGGGGAAAGGCAATGCTAGCCAACCGTCGCTTGCTCGTCATGTCCGCAATGCGAAGATCGAATGTTTCCGCCACTTTGCGCTGGATCTGATCAATAGTGACAGACTTCCTCGCTTGCTCTTGAAAAATATCGCGGAGCAAATTTTCGATATCATCCCGCGTAATCTTCCTGCCGCTCAGCGAGCTGTAAGATGCCACGCGCATGAGCGCTCCTTCGAGGCGTCGCACATTGTTCCGGATCTTCTCCGCTAAAAACTCAAGCACCCATGGCTCAAACTGGATTCTCAGGCCCGCTGCCTTGCTCTTCAAAATTGCGATCCGCGTCTCGACATCCGGCGGTTGCAGCTCAGCCGTCATTCCCCATTCAAACCGCGAAACCAAGCGCTGCTCGAGTTTTTCAATTTCGCTGGCTGGCCGGTCACTCGACAAAATGATCTGCTTGTGCCCGTCGTAAAGCGAATTGAACGTGTGGAAAAATTCTTCCTGTGACCGCTCCTTGCCCGCAAGGAACTGGATGTCATCGATCATCAAAATGTCGGCCTGACGGTATTTTTTTCGAAACTTAAAAAGCGCCCCGTGCTGAATAGCATCAATGAACTCGTTCGTGAACTGCTCGCTGGTCAGGTAAATCACACGCGCTGATTTTTTAGCCCCGAGCACATGATGGCCCACCGCCTGCAGCAAGTGTGTCTTGCCGAGTCCACTGCCTCCGTAAATAAAAAGCGGATTGTATGTCGTTGCAGGCGACTGCGCCACTGCTTGAAAGGCGGCATAAGCAAATTGATTATTTGCACCCACCACAAACGAATCAAACGTGTAGCGCGGATTCATCCCGGTGGAGATGGGTGCACTCGACGCTCTGTCGCGAGCTGCGGATTTACGGGGCTGCGCGGGCTCTTCGCTGGCTACATGGTCCAACGGCGCGCTGTCCTCGGAATGCAGGGCAATGATCTGAATCTGCCGGGGACCCTCGCATGCTTCCATCACCGCACCCTGCAACAGCGTGAGGTAATTGCTTTCAATGAAAAATTTATGAATGGGATTGGGGACTGACAACACCAGCTGATTTCCATCATCGGAAACCACACGCACATCACTAAACCAACGGTGATATCCATCGCCGCTGATTCTCGCGGCTACAACGGCCGAAATGGCCGTCCAAATTTGGTTAATATCTTGAATCATAAGTAAATTGTACACATCGGAAATATCCGCTCTCGGACCCGATTCCCGAGATTTTCACTCTGCCTGCGGCCCCTGATGACTCTGCCGAGGGGTCCCTTGAAAAGGCGACTATCAAAACCCCGCGATAAATCGCAAAGGATTGATTGCAAATGACTTCTAAATTTTTCAATGGATTAATCTCTGGGAGGACACTCGTTATTTACGGCTGCGCTTCGTGTTACCTAAAGCACAACTCAGGGACGGGCGTGGAACAATTAAGCCAAAGGATGGAGGAACACTTCACAAGTTATTCACATCGTCTTGACCCTCGAACCCCGCACGTGAGCGGAGAATAAAAACCATCCTTTTACCCCTCAAGTAAAAAGTGACGAAATCGTCAAATTAAACTTAACCAATATAGCCAATAAACCTTGACTAGGCACTCCAACAAACGGGAGGCATTTAATTATGGGGACTGGACACTCGCTTCCGCAGGAGCGGCCCTATCCATCGATCCTGCCGCCTCGAACCCGTCGCTAGAATCGTGTTTATGGGGCTTTAGCGGGTGCCTACCAAATCCTCGTCCGGCACCTTCGGGCCCGTCGATTTGGGAGTGGGCGGTGTCGGTGTGATCGGAGGAGGTGTCAGTGGCTTATTTCCCCCGCCATCCCCGCCATCCTTGCGATGGGGATCCCACCAGTGATCGAACGCAATGAAGTAGGCCTTCGAGTGCCTTACGAATAGCAGGTTAAAAATGACGATCGGGGTCAGGACGCAGGCCAGCAGGGTTGAAAGTGGCAGGTCATACATCAGTTCCAAAACCAGATAGATGATGAGTCCGATCAGGCTTCCCATGCCGTAATTGATGGCCCAAATCGACAGCAGAAAATATCCCGGTTCCCGATCGTAGGCATATCCGCAGCGAGGGCAGCCATCAAGAGGAGCAAACCAATCCGACATCCGCCTGACTTTTCGAAACCTCACGAAGATCGGCGAAACTCCACAAACCGGACACCGCAAACGGGTGGCTCGTAGAAAATAGCGCCATGCTCGAGAAAAAGTTCGGTGTTCGCTCACGCTGATAATTTGCAATATCCCTCCGGCGAGTCAATCAGGGATATTATTCGCCGTTCAAATCCCGGCGATTCGGGTGCAACGGACCGCTACATACTCCGTATTCGGAAGGATATACTTGCGGATCGTGACACGGACTTCAAGGAGCGGATACCCTCGAAGGGTGCGCGTCGCGATTTCATCTGCAAGTGTTTCAATTAGTAGGCGCGGGCGTTCCCCAGCGCAGGCAATGACCTGATTGGATAGCTCAAAATAATCGACGGTGGCATCGATTCGGTCTGCCATCTCATCAAACCCTCGGCGCGGAATCAGGTGCAGATCCACAAGCAATCGCTGCGCCTGCGCCCGCTCGGCCTCCGGCACCCCGATGTGGGTGTCGATCTCAAGACCGCGAATCTCGATTGCGTCCGCAGTCATCGGGCAGATTGGATAATGGTCATTCCACCCAAGAGGCGTTGAAGCGTTGGCAACCCGTCCACGAGCACCGTCGGCGATGCTGCGATCAGCTTTTCGACGGGGTCGAATCCTGTCGTCACCGCGATATCCAGAACACCGCCGTGACGCGCGGTCTCGACGTCGTGCACCATGTCACCGACGAATGCAGTTTCCGAGGGGTCCAGTCCTCGCTCGCGGAGGATTTCGCGGATCACCTCACGTTTGTCCATAACTTCAACGTAGGCATGCTCAAATTCGTCGATCACGCCTAGGCGGCCAGCTTGCGCGACGAAGTGATTGCGCTTGATCGTACTGAGGAGAAAGATGCGGCGTCCGGTGCGATTGCAAAAATCAAGGAACTCTTGGGATCCAGGCAGCAAGCTAACGTCGTCCTGAAGTCCGGCAAAAAATTTCTCATAGAGCGGCTCAAGCCCCTCGAGCGTTGCCTCTGGGAGAAGCTCTGCATAGAAGCCAGAAAATGGGAGCCGAAAATGATGCCTAAACTCAGCCAGCGAGAGTTCGGCCCGCCCGTATTCCCGGAAAATCGCATTGGTTGCCTGAAGCACAGGCCCCAGGTC
>JBGSMR010000328.1:0-7475 GCA_041740065.1 Chthoniobacterales bacterium | reverse complement strand
TGTGTGGTGTACGATGATGGATCATAGGATTGAATACGCTTAATGCCGCATACACCATTAGTTGCTGCCTGCCAAAAAGCCCCTAGCCCGCACCCGATGGAGGAGGTGATTTCCATGCCTGTGATTACAACCCGATGCGGCAAAGAAACAGGGGAGTTCATTAGAGAATCATGAATTGATTACGTATAAATCCTAATTTCTAGCGCCGAACAATCGCTTCAATCTCGCCATTCGGTTCATCGTGAGGAATGAAAGTACGATTTTCATTCGAGATTCCAAAAATGTCTAAGTTTGCAACGAAGTAATGTCTATTCGGCAACCGGAGTTCAATTTCGGAAACTGCTGGTGCAGCAGCCAGCGCAGCTTCACCCATCTCAAACAATGTGCGTTGCACCGAGGGGCTGAATTGCTCCACAAATACCTTAAGAATCGCTTCCATCACTCTGTGCCGTGCATCCAAAAAATCGGCATCCTCGCTCAATGTCCTCCATGCTGCCTGAATCACCGTGGAGAAGACTCGGTCCGTTGCGTCTTCGAGTGTGGTGAATTGCGTGTGATCAAATCCGCAAAATGCCGAATTCGTCGAATTCAGCACATGCAATCCCCTCACCCCGGATTGAATATCTGCTCCGACGCGTGACACAGCCATCCGCGTGAATGGCTCACCCTGCCCGGAAGCGACGAAGGAATGCAAGGACGGCTTCCCCGCTACCTCCATACGGTCCCAAACTTTTTCCCGAATTTCAATATGGACCCGGTCCACATGACTGTGCGTGCTCAAAAAATGGAGAGCCAGCACTTGACCAAAATCTTCGATACAGGGACCAAGGTGCGCGTGAGCGAGAGCAATGATCGTGTTCTTTACGGTGTCGGTGGCTACAATTTGCGAATTATCGTCGCTGAGGTACGATTTATCAAAAGTTCCCTCCAAGAGCACATCAACCGAGACTTCGGTAACAGAATGCTGATCCTTTTCGACATGCTTTCGTAATACGCGCACGTGCTGTTTGCCATACCGATTCGATCCGAGATGTGCCATATTTTATTACCATTATAGGGATCGACGTATTTTGTCATCCCGTGACCCAACGCTGCCAAGAAAAAATCTTTCGGGTACCTCATGACCCGGGATAGCGTTACGCCACACGCATATACGGTAGCCTCGCGGCTGTTTCACGCACCGCAGGGATTCCCTCCAGCAAGTCAGCGATCGCATCCCAACGCCCATTGAGCAACGCATCCTTGGCATGTCCTGGAAGTGAAGCGGGAAAATCCACATCTGCCACGGACACCCGGTCGCCAGCCACATCGACGGTGAGCATTACCGAGGGATCTGCTTCAATAAGCGCAGCAATCGAAAGGATGTCTGCCTTGGAGAGCACCATGCATGGAATCCCAAGTGTTGTAGAATTTCCAAAGAAAATCTCAGCGAAACTTTCTGCCAGCATGGCGCGAAACCCGTATCGGTAGAGTGCTTGTGGCGCGTGCTCACGGGAGCTGCCACATCCGAAATTCGATCCTGAAAGCAGGATGCTTGCCCCTCCAAATCGGGCATCGTTCAACGCATGATTTTTCAACTCGCCAGTCGCGGGATCTTTCCTCTCATCAATGAACGCGAATTCGCCGAGCCCATCAAATGTGATGCATTTCATAAATCGGGCCGGGATAATCCGATCCGTATCCACATCATCACCTACTACATATACGCCGGTTCCGGCGACCTGACTGATTTTTGCCAATGCCATAAACTTTGATTCTTAGATCATTTAGGCATCTCCCGCAATGCGGTAAAACTCCCCACTGAAAAAAAGTTCATGACCGAAGCCCCTCCTGTATCGAAAACATAAGGCTTTTCGGCAGGCAACTCCGCTATGACGCTCGCGATAAAAGAAGTTCCCGGGAAATTGGGAAAAACGCTCACCATGCATCGCAGATCATCGCAACCTCACGTTTAACCCGCGCTCAGTTTCGTTCGCGCATTCGGAGGCCGAGCGCAGAGGCCGCTATCGATCCGATGACCCAGATCCCCAGTGCGCCTAAACCGAACCACCCAGGTCCACGAGCTGCAAATACTTCTCCATTTTTTAGCGACCGGTCCCTATTGAGGTTGGAAAATGCAGACGGAAAATCCACCCGCAGGCGTCCTGTTATTGTCTGATTCCACATCAGGCTGACATCCATCACCTGACGTGCGGCAGCACTTGGCATCACGCGCGAGACAAAATACGGACCGGCTGCCATGTCACCAGAGGGCGGCGTGAACCCGGAGAAGAGGATTTGCGGAATCAAAATCAGAGGTACGAGCATCACCGCCTGCAAAACCGATCGCGCCCAGCTGGATATGGCCAATCCGATGCCGACCGCCGCGAGCGAGGTTCCTATTAATGCCATGACTTGCCAGCCGACCCCACCGGGAAGCCCCCCAGCACCAAGTTGCATACATCCAAACATCAGCAGGCTCTGAGCAATCGTCAAACGTGCCAGCGATACAAACTTGGCTCCAAGATACGAAGCACGTCCGAGCCCGACCAGACGTTCGCGACGGTACATCGGAAGTTCTCTCACGATTTCCTGAGCGGCATTTCCGCAGCCAAACCAGAGCGTTGCAATGACAGCAAAAAACAGGATTAACGAGGGATCGGAAGAAACCCAAGTGACAAGGAACGCGATCAGCACGGGTTGCCCGGTTAGGAGAGCAAGATTTTTCCAGTCTGCGCAAAGAATAGCCCACTCCCGGAGAAGGAGTATTGGAAAAGTCGCTGCGCGACGGACTGGTGCTTTCGTCCGAATCCCATCGTCGTCTGAATATCCCCGGGTATCATCCGCCTCAGAGGACGCTTTCGCCTTAACTTCAGAGGATGCCGATCCCAGTTGCAAATATACATCGGTCAATCGCGGCACGCCGAAGTGCTTACAGGCCCCGGAAGGCGGACCGTCATAGGCAACCTGCCCGGCCGCCAAGATTAAGAGCCGATCCATGAGGTGTGCATTTTCAAGCACATGGGTTGTGCAAACCACGGTGCAGCCATTTGCCGCAAATCTCCGCAACTGCTCCATGAGCGAAAACTCCGACGCGGGATCCAATCCGGATGTCGGTTCATCCAAAAAAAGCAAACTGGGTCGCGCTAACAACTCGGCGGCCACGCTGACCCGCTTGCGCTGACCACCCGAAAGTTTTCCGACGCGCGTGGTGGCCCGTTCGGCCAGCCCTAAGCGGGTCAATGTCACATCCACCAGATGCAGACGCTCGGATCGAGGAACTCCAGCAGGCAGTCGCAGCCGTGCTGCAAAATCCAAGGCGGTCCGGACCTGCAGGTCAAGCGGTACGATATCGTCCTGAGGCACATACCCGAACTCGTCGCATAGAATCTCGGGATGATCGTATAAATTACGCCCATCCACGAGAACGCTCCCAGAGTCCGCTGGCCGCAATCCACAAAGTGCGTCAAGCAGGCTGGATTTTCCCGCACCGCTGGGTCCGATGACACCAACCAATTCCCCTGGTCGAATTTCCACTGAAATCCCGTTCAAGATAATCGTCGTCCCGGCCGATTTGCGAAGATTGTGAGCGAACAGCGCTGCGCCTCCCCCACCTGAAACCCGGTCGAGACGCCTTCCATCAAACCGAAAATACGCGTCACCAATCTGAATAATATCCCCCCACGTGAGCCGCTCAGATTGAAGCAGGCGTCCATTCAGGTAAGTGCCACTACGACTGCCAAGATCGGTGATATGCCATCCGTCATCGACCCGATGAACCTGCAGGTGCCTGCGGGAAACCGCCGGATCCGGCAGCGTGTAGTCCGCCTCCGCAGATCGTCCGATGACCTGGCCGTGCGCGAGAGCCAAACCATCCGATACAGATTCAGACCTGGCCGGATGCTGATCCATTAGGGCAACACAGCCCAGACTTCGACAACGCGGTTTTTGTCCAAATTCTCGGTGTCAAACATTTCAGAACTTCCCATACCCACTGCGTGCATCACATTGAGAATCTTGAATTGATCGCGGATAGCGCCGAGCACGCTGTCCGCCCTGCGGCTGGAAATCTCGATGTTTTTGTCCGGGTTCCCCTGCTTGTCGGCATAGCCGAGCACCACAAAGACAACCGTCGGATCATCTGTAAGTGCGCGGACCTGAGGTTGCTCAAGGCTTTCCCCGAGCTCAGACATCGCGGCGACAGGCATACGGGCTGCTCCGGTGGGGAACGGAATTGTGATCACCTTTCCCATCGACCGCGCTCGTTCAACTTGAACATACAACCGATCCTTATCCGCCGACGAAAGCGATGGCATCACATCGATCCTTTTAAGCACCTCTTCCTTCACCCTTTGGTTCTCTAGATTTGCGGGGTCCATATTTACCTCCTCTTGGGCTTCCACGGAACCTACCACTTCATCAACCACAGCCGATTCCTCTTCCGGAGCCGCTTCCAATTTCGGAGTCTCCGGAGTCGAATCGGGAGCGGCGACCACCGGAGCCGGTTTAGGTGGATCACATGCTGCTAAACCAAGGCTCAAGACGAGGAGGAAAATGTGTGTGGTTTTCATACCTATCGGGCTTTCTGAGCTCTGGGTTATGCTTGGACCGACAGCGACGAAAAGGGAATCCCAGTCGCCTCACCGAATCGGGTGAATTCCTCAATGTGCCCCATGAGCACAGTCCGGAGCACTGCGGAATCGTCCGAGTAACCGATATCCGGAATGATATCCGGGATGATATCGACGCCTTTGTGCAGATACATTAACGCAAAAATTGCTTCAGCCAAAGCTCCGACATCATCGGGCTGGTATTTGGCATCCAAGCAATCCTCTACAAACCGCACAAGAAATTGCGCATGACAGCGGATATGCGGCTGAGCCGGCGGGTCGACCTCGTTGATTTTTGCCAGCACTAGCGGAAGTTCCTCTTCGAAACGGGCAATCTGGGCTGGCGTAATTTTTTGCGATCCGGACGTTACGAATTCTTGAAAATCATTCATGGATATAAAAGTTTCGACCGGCATCATCACCGCATCGTGATGGCATCTTAGCGGAATGTCTGACATATTGCTTGCATGAAATTCCTAATTCTCGTCGCGCTTGGAATCAGTTTTGTAACTCCGTGTTTGGGCGCGCAGGCCCCTGTGGTCCGGGATCCAGGGGTAGTATACTTAGCCGACTTTGACCTCGAACCGGTTCGGTTGCGCGTATTGGCACCCGCACCGACGTCGTTCGAAACGACCGGTGAACGCTACGCAGGCACGTTAAAGCAGGGACAGGAGGTCGAACTACAGGCGATTGGCGAGTCGCTTTTTCGCGTGCGAGGCCGCGCACAACAAGGCCAGATCCTTGCATGGGTATCTCCCGACTACCTCGCGCCACTGCCTGAAGGGTTTCTTGAATCACTCCGAACCAGCGATCAACGCCGACGGGATGTCGAAGACCTGATCGCCCGCAATGAGGTGGCGGTCGGCATGGTTCCCGAAGAAGTAGAGCGGGCCATCGGTCGACCAAATAAGCGATCTAAAAAGACAGATACTGAAAATACCGAACAAGTCTGGGAATACATCCGATACAGGAATATCCCCCAACAAACGACATTCATCGGTCGAGACGGAATCCCCGCCGTTGCCACGACCTGGGTTAAAACGCCTGTCGGCAGCCTAAAAGTCACCTTCTCAGATGGCACCGTGACCGCAATAGACGAAACCGAAGGATAGTGGCTCCTGACAGCCGAAGTGCTACAAGCCGATCGACACTTCACAGTGCGTGCAATTTTCCGGGTTCTGTGACAAAACGCTCTCGTGCAAATAGGACAGCATGTCATTGGTTTTGGAGTTATCGGCGTTCTCGGGCTCTGTCTTTGGGCCATCCATCCGCTGGTCCGACAGGCGCTCATTGATGGTCTGCGCTGCACCTCCCGGTTCCCCGCGCTCTGGAAGATCCCCGTTCAATTCGCACTGGCCTATGGAATTTTCCAATGGATTGCAGAGGCGATGATCGTCTGGCGAACCGGCGAATGGTCAGGCAAATGGATCATTGATGGAAACTGGATTCCATTCGCTGGTGTCAGTGATGACTGGATACCCGCGGCCTCGGGAGCATTGGAGCGCACCGCGGCCCTGGGCAATGACTTGATCATCCCTTTTCCTCTCTCCGCTTTGCTCGTAGGGTGGGCGCTCCTATTTCACCGCAACGTCGTGTCGCAACTGGTCCGAACGGCGAAACGCGGATTCCCGGGGACATGGGTGCTACTCATCGCAATCCTCACCGTTTCTGCGCTGGCAGGTGTTCTAAAACCATTCGTCTATCTTTTTTTCCCAGAATGCATTGACTGGCTGCCCATCCAAGGGGAGGCAGTAATGGCTGGGGCGACAGCCATCAACGTGCTCTCGATGATCTTCGAAATATTTCTGGGATCCTACTTGACGGTGTATTTGATGCTAACAGCCTTTGCGTGGATTCGGGGAATCAATGCCGACAGGATGCGGATGCACATTCTTGCTGCGAGGCGCATGCGCTACGTGCTCAAATGGACACTAGTGACGACGGCTCTAACTCTGGCATTGGTCGTAGCACCCGCTTTGCTTGCCCTTCCAAGTTTCGGAAGCTTCGTCTATCTCGGAATTTTGCTGGCGCTATTTCCTGCGCAGGCAGTATTGGCATTTCACAATAATTCGCTCCGGAGAGCAGTCATCGCTAGCGCACGAGTGCTGCGGGAAAAGTCGGGCGCGTCTGCATTTTTCCTCGGGGGCGCGTGGGTTTGTTTTTTTATCCTAGGGCTTCTGACCGATGAGGTGCTTGTCCGAGTGCAAGGCGACTCACTCATTCTGGGCGTGAGCATGGTCGCTGGCGTTGCAAACGCAATCCTTTCGGGATGGCTCCTGGCCGCCTGGGTGTGCCTCTACCGGCGCGTCGCGTCTGACAAACGTCCCCCTCTATTTTCCGTTGAATGAGAAGCCGGGCTGTCCCCTTCGATGCTCCGGACACGTTGGTTCCTTACGCGCTCCGTTCCACGGCAGACTCCGGGCGTCGGAATTCCAATCTGGCATTTGCTCTGCGTCCCCTCCCTGCGGGTCGTCGCCGGGACGCGCTCGTATTTTATGATTTTTGCCGCCTTGTGGATGACATCGCAGATGTGCCAGGCATTCCGCTGCTTGAACGCGTGTCGACGCTTCGAGCATGGCGGTCTGCAATCCATCAGGAACCGAATGCCCCGATGCTGCCTCCCAGGCTAGACGCAATAATTACCCATCACGGCGCAGACCGCGATCACTTGGTCGCGCTCGTGGATGGGGTTCTTCGGGATGTTGAGCCGGTTGATTTTCAGACATTCGACGATCTGCGAGCCTATTGCTGGAGGGTGGCTTCCGCCGTGGGTCTTGTGAGCATACGCATCTTCGGGGTTCCGGCACCGGCGGGTATGGAATATGCTGAGCACCTCGGGATTGCATTGCAACTCACGAATATTATTCGAGACGTCGGAGAGGATTC
>JBGSMR010000284.1:0-14785 GCA_041740065.1 Chthoniobacterales bacterium | reverse complement strand
TGCGCACCTACTGAAAGAAGAAGGCTGGGATGTGATCGGTGTCACCATGAAAGTGTGGCCACAGGACTGCATTTCCCGCGCGGAAGACAAATGTTGCGGTCCATCCGCCATCGCGGATGCGCGCGGCGTGGCGCATGCGCTCGGCATCCCGCATTACGTCGTGGATGAGGCGGACCAGTTTGAGAAACTCGTCATCGACTACTTTTCCAGCGAATACAAAGCTGGTCGCACGCCCAATCCGTGCGTGATGTGCAACGAAAAGCTTAAATTTGGCAACCTCTGGGACAAAGCACGCGCGTTGGGAGCAGAATACATCGCAACCGGGCACTACGCCATCATTGAACACCACGGGGACAACGCGATCCTCCGACGTGGACACGATCCACGCAAAGACCAGTCGTATTTTTTGTTCAGTCTGCGGCAGCATCAACTTCGCCATGCCGTTACTCCACTCGGTGGCATGACCAAAGATGAAATCCGCGCGATCGCGCGGAAGATGGGAATGAAAGTCGCGGATAAAGTAGACAGCCAGGAGATTTGTTTCGTCCCAGGAAACGACTACAAGGCATTTCTTCGCTCGCACCTCGGGGAAGAGGAATTTCACAAGGGTGGGATTTACGACACGAGCGGGAATTTTATCGCTGAGCACGAGGGAATCGAAATGTTCACCATTGGCCAGCGCAAAGGATTGCCCGGTGGCTCGCCACGTCCAATGTATGTGGTCGATATCGACCCGCAGCTCTCACGCGTCATCGTGGGCACCGACGAGGAACTGACCCGCGAGGAATTTGTGGTAGATAACTTGAACTGGCTGATCGACGAACCATTTGAGCCCATCGACGTCACCGTAAAAATACGCTACGCCCATCCCGGCGCCGAGGCCACAGTTTCGCGGATTGAAGCAAACCGCTATCTCGTGCGCCTGCACGAACCGCAACGCGCAATCACCCCCGGCCAAGCTGCCGTATTCTATCAATCGGACCGCGTCGTTGGTGGAGGATGGATCTGTCGTCAGGCAACAAACGTGGTGCTCCATGCCGCTTGATTGTGAAATTCGTCTGGTCGTCACGACCTTTGCCGATGAACCCACCGCAGGCGAGGTCATCAGAGAGTTGTTGCGAGACCGCCTGATTGCCTGCGGCACGATGCATCCAGGATGCCGCTCGATTTTTGTCTGGGACGGGAAGTTACAAGATTCTGAGGAGGTCACCGTTTTTTTCAAAACGACCGCAGCAAACCTGGCGGCATTAGAGGAGAAATTGCAGGCCATTCATCCTTATGACGTGCCGGAATTCCTTGTTCTGAACGTCTCTTCTGCATCGAAAGCTTACGGGGATTGGATTTCCTCGTTTTGCAATCGTGTGCAATAAATCGATCAAAGCAATGCGCACTTTCCTTGACCGAATCCTTTCGGACGTCACCGATGAACTCTCGTCCACCAAGGCCAAACGCCCGATCTCAGACATCCGGGCCCGCTTAGCTGACGCGCCACCTCCGCGAGATTTCGCCACGGCCTTGCAATCGTCGGGATTTTCGCTCATCGCAGAGATCAAAGAAAAGTCGCCCAGTGTCGGACCAATGCGGGAGGAAAACGTCCGGGACGCTGCCTCTGCATACGAAGAATCACCCGTGGTCGCGGCCCTCTCGGTGTTGACGAATGCGTTCCACTTTGGAATGACGATTGATCGCATGGCTGCCATCCGCGCGGAGGTAACCAAGCCCGTCCTGCGCAAAGACTTCATGATCGACGAGTATCAAGTGCGGGAAGCGCGAGCTTTCGGCGCCGACGCGATCCTACTCATGGCAAATGTTCTGGATTCGGCGCGCCTGGCGGGATTTCACAATTTAGCGCAGGAGCTTGGCATGTCTGTTTTATTTGAAGTCCACACCGGGGAAGAAATTCTCATGCTCCCGGAGAATGCCACTATCGTCGGAATCAATAGCCGGAAGTTCAAATCTGAGAACGGATTTGTAAGCGTGGGCGGACAATCAGCCACCGATTTCAGCCTTGATTTTGGTGTCTTTGAACTTGCGGAGCGACTTCCGCCTCAAGCCATCCGAGTGGCAGAAAGCGGGCTGGACCCCGCGCGAGTTGCCGCTGTGCGTGCCCACTTTCAAGCGGGACTGGTTGGGACGTCCCTGCTTCGTGACACGCGGGGAATACGTGCGTGCCTAGAGGAGTTTGAAGCCGCAATTTTGGAGTCCGCGCCCACCGTATGAACCTGGAACTTAAACCCTCCGGTGATGCCCCAAACACGCCTTTTGATATTTCGCTCCGGCCACCGATGTTCGAGGAGTTTGCAGGCCAGCGCGGCACCCTAGACCGCCTTAAACTCATGGTTGAAGCGGCCCGCCAGCGTGGCGACGTCCTCCAACACATCCTACTTAGCGGCCCGCCCGGACTCGGCAAAACCACCCTCGCCTACATCGTCGGGAATGCGGTAGGAGCGGAAGTAAAAACCACCAGTGGCCCCATGGTGGAAAAGGCAGGCGACCTCGCAGGTCTCCTCACAAACTTGCAACGGGGTGACGTCCTGTTCATTGACGAGATCCACCGACTCCAACCCGCCATCGAGGAATACCTCTATCCAGCCATGGAGGATTTCAAGGTGGATATCATGATCGACCAGGGCCCCAGCGCCCGGAGTATCCAATTGCACCTCGCGAAGTTCACGCTCATCGGCGCCACTACCCGCGCTGGCATGATCAGCTCGCCGCTGCGCTCCCGGTTTGGGATGAACTGCCGCCTGGACTACTACAGCGCAGAGGATTTACAGACGATTATCATACGGAGTGCGGGCCTCATCGGAATTGAAATCGAATCCGACGGTGCCCTGGAGATTGCGCGCCGTTCCCGCGGCACGCCCCGGATTGCCAATAACTACCTGCGCTGGGTGCGTGACTACGCGCAGGTGCGTGCTGACAATATTGTCACCCAACCGGTCGCTGCAGACGCGCTACAAATGCTCGATGTCGACGCCGATGGTTTCGACGAAATGGACAAGCGCATCATTGAGGCAATCATCATGAAATTTGACGGCGGCCCCGTGGGAGTGAATGCACTCGCAGTGGCAGTCGGAGAGGAACCTGGCACCTTGGAGGAAGTCCACGAGCCGTATTTGATCATGCAGGGATATTTAAAACGCAGCCCGCAAGGCCGCGTCGCGATGCAAAATGCCTACCGCAAATTGGGACTCGAATCCCCTGCCTCAGCCTCCGCTCAGAGCGACTTGTTCACGTCCCGATAGCAGTATCAGGGCAACGCTTCGAGCTGCTGCGCGACAGCGACGAAGCTCAGCAAAGAATGTGCGGCCGTATGGGACGCTTCGATCACGGATTGATACGCCGCGTCATCAGACATTAACTCCTCCAATTTTCCAAGTAGCTCCACGTCACTTTTGCCGTCACCGTGCGTGCTCGGGTGGCCAATCCGGTCTATGGCACCCTCCCCGCCGACACATGGCACCCCACACAACAGCGCATCGCCAGCAACCTGACCTGGCACACGGCTACGGTCCAACTGCCACACGAGCCGGCATGTCGCAATGACGCGCAAATAGTCTGGATACGCAAGACGCCCGTGTATCACCTCGAGTTTGCTACCAATGCCGGATGATTCCCGTATAGCCTCAAGCATCTTTTCGCCCCGCTTCCCATCCGGATTAAAAACCACCACGCGACAAGCTTTCTGGATGCCCACCGATGCAGCTGCAGCGACGGCCATGGTATGGCGTCGGCTGAGCACATCGAACTCGCGCGTGCCAACAAATATGCCATTTCGCAATGCAAGCGGGCGCGCAAAGTTCCAGTCCGGAAGATCCACGGGATACGGCGTCGGAATAAATACGACGTTCTGTGCACCTGCGGAGCGGTAAAGCACGACCAAGTCCGGCGTGCTAGAAAGACACCCATTTGCACTCCTGCACACGTCGCAAAACTCCTTCCATCGGCGCGGTTCAGAGATCAACTCACTTGCCTGCAATCCGCCAGATTCCTTGAGCGACACCCAGACAGTGCATCCCCGGTCGCGGAGTTGGCGCACTGCGGCTCGAGCAGCGACGAGGTTTCGCTGCCGAAGCAGCACAAGGACACGTTTTGCCGACTCGGGCACCGCCGACGCCGTTTTATGAAACGAACCAGCCGTGCATGCGGCATAGGCATGATAGTTCACAGGTGCATGCACCTCCGGATTCGGTGCCGTGTTCGCGCCAGAAAAATCCTGCGCAGGATCGCGGCCATCGACATTCAGGACCACCCAGGAATGGATCACCTCGGCGTTCATTGATGAAGTTGCATTTTTGCTTGGTTCCATCGGATCTCAAGTTCGTCGAGTGAGGTATTTTCAACCACCCGGCCATCAGCCGCCAGACTGTCCTCAATCCACTGAAAACGCCGGATAAATTTCGCCGTGGATGCCGACAGGGCCATTTCGGCGTCGACATTTAGCTTTCGGGAGAGATTTACCACGGTGAAAAGCAAATCGCCCATTTCGTCCTCGACCGCCTCGGGATGCCCCTGAGCGATGGCAGCGCGAAGCTCCGCAATTTCCTCCTCCAATTTCGAAAATACTTCATCCGCCTGCTTCCAGTCGAAACCCACGCGTGCCGCCTTCTTTTGGACATTCTGGGCCTGCATCAACGCGGGCTGAGCGGAGTCACGCCCATCCATGATCGACGCCCCCTCACCTTTTTCCTGTCGCTTGATGTGCTCCCACCGCTGTAGCACCTCCTCGGTGTCAGCCGCAACATCGTCACCGAAAACATGTGGGTGCCGTCGGACCAATTTTTCACAAATACCCGCCGCAACTGCGTCGAATGCAAATACCCCGCGTTCTTCCGCCAACTGCGCATGAAAAACCACATGCAACAATAAGTCTCCCAACTCCTCCCGAAGATTGCTGTCGTCGCTGCGATTGATAGCGTCCACAACCTCGTAACATTCTTCGATTAATCCAGCACGCAAGCTCGCATGCGTCTGTTCGCGATCCCAGGGACAGCCATCCGGCGCTCGCAAGCGACTGACAATCTCATGCAGCCGATCCAGACTCATATGCGCCAAAGCGAACCATTTCCGCCAAACTCAGAAATCTCACCTGAGGATCGACTGGAAATAAATATTATCATCCATCCAACAAACAAAATCGTCCCGATGAAAATGGAAATATTCAACCAAGCAGGAAGTGCCGCCACCGCGAATGCGGAATACAACGAACTCGCCGAATCGATCACCGGATCTGCGTGCATCACGATTTTCACACTCCATGCAAGCATGATAATGGCGAATATGAACACGTAGTTTCTCCGCAGGCGCCGGGCCACCGACTCCAACGCGGAGATCTTAAACGTTGGCAAAATAAGGTCTTCGCAAACCAACCGCCGCCATTCGCCATCCAGAAGCTTATCGCTCTGCGAGATCATCGGCACCAGGAAATGCGATTCCAACATCCGCACCCGACCTCGGAATGCATCATAAAACCGATACCGCCGCGCCTCGATCCATAACATCATTGCCACAATCGCCAAGTTAAAGAAAAAGATGATGTGCGGCAGGTCGCGGAACGAAAATGCAACGGTCACGATGGTCGTCGTGCTGGCAATAGCCCACTGCGTCGTTTGATCCAACCGTTGACGCCACACCATGATTCGCCCCAATTCCCCGCGATAGAAATGGATCATCGCATTCACATACGATGGATCTTTAAGCGAGGGCAGCGGTAACGATGCGTGCGGCGTTGAAAATAGCTCCTCTTCGGACCCAGGCTCAATCATTGGTGCCGCTCCCGCTCCCGCTCCAGTAAAAACGCGCGCGCTTTCTCCAAGCGCTGACGCTCGGCTTTTGTGAGGCTGTGAATCCCATGCTTCGAGATTTTATCAAGGAGCGGGTCAATCGATTCGTAAGGGTCTGCCGCGGGCACCGACTTGGTTCCAGCCGATTTCATCGGACGTTTTTCCTCCTTACGCTGCCGCGGGATGACAGCTGACACGCCATCCCAAATTCCTGTCGAAGCAACACCAGCCTTAACGAGCATAAAAACGGCACATGCGCAGGAAAGCCAGAGCATAGAAAGAGACACCCAATCGCGGTACGCCAGCATCTGGAGCGAATTGATCACCAGTAAAATAAGACCAATCCAACGCGCCTGAAAACCAAAGAAAATCTGCGCTGTGGGGTAGATCGCGACGAACGCAATAAATATCGCAAAATGCACCGCACCGCTTCCTGCGTAAACGGACGTGACACCAAAAGCCGCAGCTCCCGTCAGAACGATCGGAATGGCCAGCACCAGAGCAAAATACATCCATCCAAATCCGCGGTGGCCAATCCGTTTTTCAACCTCACTGCCGAAAGTAAGCAACAAGTACATCTCAATGACAAACCAGAGCGATGGGCGATTGATGAAAACATACGTGACGAACTCCCACACCGCAAATTGGCGGACGACCGACTCGCTGGAATATGAAAGCAGATCCAGCGTCGCCGATTGGCCGAGTGCGAGTAGCAGCGACACTATGACCATAGCGACCACGTGCGCAGCAACGAGGAAGGTAGTCAGATAGACGGGAAAGCGACCAACCCAAGTGAGCGGCGACCGGTCGTCGTAATTCTCGGAAGACATCATTCGAAGCGAAGTTTATACCAGATTTTCCCACCCCACAAGCCAAGACCCTCGGAAACCCGAATGCCGACCCCCAACAGAAACCCGGTTGCGTGTCCATCGCAGTTCGTTTATGAACCATATGACGCTCTACGATTATGATTTCCCAATTTGCTACCTCACTGATTTTTGCGCATGCCGGCCACGGTGCCTCAAATGGATTTCTGCACGGGTTTGTGCATCCAGTGGGCGGACTTGATCACATCCTTGCGATGGTGGCGGTTGGCATCTGGGCCGCAATGCTCGGCGGTCGTGCCACCTGGATCGTTCCCACAAGCTTCATCATCCTGATGGCAATCGGAGGAGCCGTAGGGATGTCTGGCGTTGCCTTCCCGTTTGTCGAGCATGGCATCGGTGCCTCAGTGCTTGTGCTGGGCGTGCTCATCGCAATTGCAGCACGGCTACCCGTCTACGCTGCTGCGGGAATCGTGGGAGCCTTTGCTTTATTCCACGGCGTAGCACATGGAGCGGAAATGCCATTCACCGAATCTGGCTTGGGATACGGCTTAGGATTTCTGGTTGCGACGGCGATCCTGCACCTGGTTGGCGTCGGTATCGGATTCGGCTTCGAGCGCCTGACCGCTCTCATTTTCATCCGCACAGCAGGAGCAGGTATTGCGCTGGTCGGCGGCTTACTATTAGCGGGCGTCCTCTAATTTTTGGCATCACAGCCGCGAAAGCCTCACCGATTTTTAGCATCTCGCTGCGCTAACATCAGGTTTCGAGCACCTGACACTCGCAGAGCCTCTGTTTTCTTCGGTTTTCTGTGACGCCCATTCATTATCCCCCTTGACCCAGTCCGATAATTCGAGTCCTGTTCCAGCCATGTTGCTTGAACCTCTTGATGACCAAAAACGAAATTCCCTCCTGAGCGTCTGTGTATTTGCGGCACTCGCCGACGGCGGAAAATCCGACTCTGAACGCGCGGAGATGCAGCGCATTGCTGACATGCTCGATGCAGAGTCTGCTGCACCAGTCATTCAGCAGGTACTTTTAGGAAAACTTCCCTTGTCCGACGTTGCCGCTGCACTGACATCGCCAAGCGACCGCTCCCTCGCATATGAATTGGCGCTCGGTGTCTGCGAGGCGGACGGAGCTATTACCGACGAGGAACGCAGCTTTCTGGACCATCTCAGGTCCCTACTCTCACTCGATACGACAAAATCCCTAGCTATCGAATCTGAAGTTTCTGCAATCGCACTGGCTGTCCCAGGTCCCCAGGAATTGGAGACGGCCTCTCTGCCGAAAGGGCCGGAGAACCAAAAAACGATCCTCAACTACTCGATCCTCAATGGTGCTTTGGAACTCCTTCCCGAGTCCCTTGCCACCATGGCCATCCTGCCCCTGCAAATGAAAATGGTCTACCGGATTGGAAAATCTCACGGCTTCGAACTCGACTCCGGCCACATCAAGGAATTTATAGCCACCTTCGGCCTCGGGATGGCGTCCCAGATCGTCGAAGGATTTGCCCGGAAATTTGCACGCGGTGCCATGAAAAAGCTAGGCGGTCAACTGGCAGGCCGGATCGCAGACCAAGCGGCCGGATCAGCCATGTCATTTGCATCGACTTACGCGATTGGGATGATCGCGGACCGCTATTACAGGAGTAATCGAAAACTCTCTACACCTGAACTCAAATCGGGCTTTGAAGGTTTGAAAGACCAAGCTTCAAAGCTCTACACGGACAATCGCACTCTGATCGAAGAAAAGGCTCAAACCCTAAACGGCGCATCAATTTTCGGACTCTTGAAGCCCGGCTCAAAAGATCCCGTCTGAAAGACCAACCGAGTCAGCGTGAAGCATTAAAAATCCAAACAACGCCTCATTCGTCTTCGCAAAAACGACAGAACTATTCTGCCGGATGAATTGCTGAATCCTGGAGCGCGCGGCGTTCGGCCTCTTCCCGCTCGGCGATTGCCGTGCGGATCTCCACACAGCGCTTTTTGGTGAGAGGAAATGCGAGCGTCAGAAGAAGCCCGACGAACCCGAGGCTGGCTGGCACAACAACGTACATGATTCGCATCCGCAGGAGCACCTCGTCGGAGAGCGTTGCCTCGGTCACGTAACCCGCCCAAAGCAGCATGTAGCCGCTCAGGATGCCGATGGAGGAACCTGCCATCTTACCGATGAAAGCTGCGACGGCCCCATACATGCCCTCACGTCGCAGGCCGGTGTGAAATTGGTCGTAGTCACAGATGTCGGCCAACACCGAGCCATTGAGAATCAGAAAACACGTGAGCGCAAAACAGTTGAGAGGGATGGCTGCCATCATCAGCCAAGGGAGGGCAGGATTAAAGACCACCCACGTGAGGGCCGAGCCGACGATGAGCACAAGTTGGGCAATGATCAGCGTCTCTTTCTTACCGATGGCTGAGGAAATTCGATAAACCACCGGAATCAACGCAAAAGACAGGAGCGTGTTCAGCACGGTTCCGGCGCCGGCAATGGTGGAAGCCATTTCTTTACTTCCGTCGCAAACATAGAAAATGCTCAGATATAATCCGAATGGCCCGACAAGCGCTCCACCAGTAAGGCTAAATAAGCCCAACAAGATAAAAATCAGAAACGGGCGGTTCCGTGCCGTCATGCGAAATCCCTCCCGAAGCCCGATTTTCGGCTGAGACTTGATTGCCGTCGTCTCGCGTGAGAAGAAAGCCGGACAGAGCGCAATGAGAATGAGGATCGGCGCGAGAATCCACATGAGGTTGCGCATGCCGATCACCTCCGGATTCACACCCTCCACAGGCGGCCCGCTAAACAGCGGAAGCAGGGCAATCCGATACAGCCAGCCCACGAGCAGCCCACTACAGGCAATGAAAAAGAAGCGCCAGGATTGCACACTCGTGCGTTCGTCGTAATCCGGGCTGAGCTCGAACCCCAACGCATTGTAAGGAATTGAATAGGCCGATGCGATGACAAAGGTCAGCGCACAGAAGATCGTAAACCAGATAAAAATCGCGGTCTGACTCCATTCTGGTGGAACGCTCCAGATCATGGCGAGGCAGATCGGCGTGGCGATTCCGGCGAAGAACAGCCAAGGGCGGCGGCGGCCCCAGCGCGTGCGCGTGTTATCCGAGAGCGTCCCGAAGATAGGATCCGTAAGAGCATCCAGAATACGGGGGATACTCAATGCCCACCCCAGCCACACCGGACTCAATCCGAGAGCGATATTGAAGATCGGCAGCGCCATCACCCCGATGCTGTTGCCCACCGTGTTCTCCAAAAATCCACCCGTGCCCCAGCCAAGTTTGGTACGAATGGGCAACCGGGCACTCGCGGGTGCCGCGGCGTTCGATTTAGTGTCGGACGTCGTACCGTCCGGATGGGATTTGTTCATAGAGCAATTGGAAGGGGGGAGGTCGCCAGACTCTTAAGGCCGCGGCGTAAAGACAAGTCTCGCTCCGTCGCGCAACTGTATCGTCTGCGCAGCAGTCTCCCCGCTGGCACCTGACAGGTCGGTCACCAATTTCCAGTTCTTGCTGTCGATTGCAAAGTCACCAAGGGTGTCTCCCTCAACCTCGATCTCAGCGCGATCCGGGAAGATGGCGAACGTCAGGGTGGAATCGCGAAACGCGACTTTCTTGATTTGCAGAGATGGCCACTGTTTCGGCAAAGCGGGATCGAATGTAAAGCCCCCTGAATGCGGACGAAAACCAGCGAAACCCGTAAGCAAGACCGACGGCCAAAGCTCCGTTTCCACGAACTCGACGTCTATGCCTAAGCCACCATCCGGACCACCACCCTGCATGATGCCACGAGAGGAGTCCGCAGCATAGTATGCACGAAATCCACCTTCCGCCTGGGTCTCGACAAGCCATGCGAGCATAGCGTCCATCCGCGTAGCCGCATCGTCGCTCCCTCGGTGCGCGATGCGCGCCATGAGGTCGTGATAAGCAAATCCGAGCACGGCACCGCCGTCCTGCACCTGCCCCCCCCAAGGCTTATCGACTCCGGGCCATGCCCAAAAATACCACGAAGCATTGCGCAAGGTGGACGATCTCGGAGCAAAGCGAAACCGGTAAATGTCGTCACCCGTGGAGGTATCACCCGCGATCACCCGATCGCCAGCGATCCAGTCCAAAATCGACTTGGTGTGTTCTTCGCTTGCCAGTCCGTAGTAGATTGCCTCCAGGTTGACGAACGTATAACCAAAATCGTGGCGCACACCCTCGCGATCAATACACGCGATAAATCGACCGGCCTCAGGATTCCAGAAATGTTTGTTGGAGACGTCCTTTACTTCTGCCGCAAGCTTCCGAAGGTCAGCCCCGCTCGCGCCGTTCGCCGGCGCGGCAATTCCTGTATCTGATTTTGCAATCCACTCCTCAACTTCCGCAAGCGCTAGCAAAGCACCATAAAAATAGGTCGTGGCATACATGTCGTCTCCGCCGAAAGGCACCAGATCCCAGTAGTTATTCCCAATACCGACCCCATAGCGGCGTTTCCATGTCCCATCCTCCGCGAAAACATAACCGCTTAATCCATCGTGCCCTACCCATGGCACCCGAATAAATTTATTTGCATCTCCTCCAAGCTCACCCCGGCAGAACGCCATTGCTCGCCGCATTTTATCGATATTCTTTGCGAGGAATTTATTGTCGCCGGTCCAGCGGAAATAATCGACCGCCCCGAGGATATAGCCGGTATTTGTTACCGGATGACGCGTATCAAACGCAGTAAAGATCGAGTCGATATTGTAAATAGTACCGACGGGTTTTGGGGGGAGGAGGAAGCGGATATCGACAATGTTCCCCTGCCAGAGCGGGTGCTTCCACGCCTCGAAGTTACAATGATTGAGCTTTGTAATCCGTTCCCAAGGATCGGGACTGTTCGGCGAGATCGAGATCGAGCGATCATCAGAAAATTCCGTGTCCCCTTCACGCTTCCACTGCATTGTGATCACCTCAGAATCCGCGGCGGGATCCACTGAGGAACGTTGCCGAATCTGAACGAACGGGGCCAAAGCCGATTGAATCACATGCCCTTCACCCAAGGTCAGAGTCGGCTTGTCTCCCGTCACTTTCAACTGCCAGGACCCAACCGGCCGGCCCTCTGACTCCAGATCAGTTGCGCTCCACTGCTCCACCGCTTTGTCTCCAGCATGCCCTGCCGGGGCGACAATCGGGTCCATAAACATGACCTCAATGAATCCTTCAGTCTGATCTTGAAAATGCCAACCACCCGTAAATCCTAGAAACTGATTGGGCTCGTAAATTTGCGGCCAGAGCGGAAACGGCCACCCCCCGTCATGCGCGTGCGAATAATGCTGTCCCACACTCACGTAGCCGTCAGGGAACATTTTGATCTTTTCGAGCGTCGCCGCCCATTCCGCGCGCTTTTTCTCGCGGAGCACGCCAGCAGGCGCCATCTCAATCCCCGTCATCCATGGAAACCACAACGATGAGAGGTGGCTGATCGGATCATTGTAGATACTCCAATATAGGTTTCTAAGATGCGTCATTTCCGCACCCTTTTCTGGAATCTCGAAGGATATAAAATCTTCTGGTGCTTCTTCGAGCGGAGCGGCACCGACCGGCAGGAGAGAAACTCCGACGAGGCAGAATGCTACCAAACAAAAGGTTCGACGGGAAGCGGGCGGGGGGATGGATTCGTTCATTATTAGGATGTGTGGGTCTAAAAGAAGGGTCAAGTTTATCGCAAGTTACAAAAGCCGCCGTCAAGGTCGTAGGCCGCTCCCGTGATGAAACCCGCTTCGTCGGAGCAGACGTAGGCCGCGAGCGACGCAACCTCGTCGGGTGTGCCCATCCGACCAATCGGCTGGGCAGCGCTCAATCGGTCGAACATTTCCTGCTCCCTCCCTGGGTAGGATTTCGCGATAAACCCGTCGACAAACGGCGTATGAATCCTCGCCGGACAAAGGCAATTGCACCGAATGCCGTCAGCCAGAAAGTCTTTCGCCACCGAAAGAGTCATCGCGAGCACCGCACCTTTCGTCATGCTATAGGCAAAGCGGTCAGCCAGGCCGACCCGTGACGCGATCGACGCCAGATTGAGGATCACTCCAGACCCTCGTTTCCGCATCGCGGCGACGCCAAAATGGAGGCAATGATAGACTCCCCGGACGTTCACCGCGTAGAGGCGGTCCAGATCAGCGGGTTCGGTGGTCAGCACCGTGCCGACGTGTGCAATCCCCGCGTTGTTGATCAGCACATCGATATCACCGATCTGGTCGAAAACCGACCGCACAGCATCGGTGTCGGCAATGTCGCACGAGTGGGACGCCGCAAGATTCCCGGCTGCGATTATCTCCGCACAGATCGCCTCGCCCGCGTCCGCATTGGAATCCAAAATCACAACGCGCCCCCCTTCCGCGGCGAAGCGCCGCGCGATGGCGGCTCCAATTCCAGAACCGGCACCCGTTACTACGACAGTGCGGTTTTCAAAACGAAGGAGGTTTGATTTCATAAATTATAAATAGTTTGAGCGTTCGTGCTGAGCAGGCGGTCCCGTTCAGACAGACTAGCAGATAGCAGAAGTTCCTGGGTAAGAGCGATCCAATTAGGCAGCGGAACGGCCAACTCGCACACCGGCCAGTCCCCACCCCAGACCACGCGATCCCACCCGAACGAGTTGATCAAATGTTCGAACCAAGGCTGTATTCCCGTGACGGAACGCTGCTCAGGAGCAGCGTAAAGCAACAATCCCGATATTTTGCAGAAAACATTGGGGCGCTCCGCGAGAGCAGTGATGGACCGCATCCATTCATGCGGATCGTTCGCTGCGATGTCCGGGACCCCTCCGTGATCGAGAATGAAGCGCACATCCGGACACGCATCGACGAGATCCAACGCCAGCGGAAGTTGCCGCTGCAATGCACACAGGTCGAAGCTGAGATTGGCGGCTGCCAGACGGCGGACGTTTTCTCGAAAAAGCGCGCCCTCCGACGTCTCATCTGGAGCCGTATGGAGAACCCGGCGGATACCTTTCAGGCTCGCGTTACCAGCCAACTCCGCCAATTTGTCGGGAAATGTAGCTTCCTCCGGGCGGAGCGACGCAACCACTCCAACGATGTCATTCGAAGGATCTGCCGCGAGATCGAACGCCCATCTGGCCTCTCCCAATGCACATTCCGAATCAGCGTCTGC
The DNA here is from genome assembly GCA_041740065.1 of Chthoniobacterales bacterium. GTDB lineage: Bacteria > Verrucomicrobiota > Verrucomicrobiia > Chthoniobacterales > JAATET01 > JBDNGG01. The sequence goes on along the minus strand of JBGSMR010000284.1, from coordinate 1,024 downwards.
CTCGACGAATACACAACCTTCAATTTGCCCGCCACCCGCCGCCGAGTAGTCAGTCCAAGTCGCTGCGCGATTCAAGGTCGTAAAATCCGCCAGCCAAGGATAGCGGAAGCGGGACGGATCCCAAAGATGGAGGTGGGTATCAATCATTGCAGGAAGATTAAAATTTTCGGTGCAGTAAATAGGCATCTACAGGATCGATGCCGGCCAGGATAGCGGTACGAACCTTGTTTTCCGTTCTCAGAACCTCCTCGACCTTGTCCGTGACATCCTCGACAAGCTCAGCAGGAATGATCAACGCCCCATCGCGATCGGCCATAAGGTAATCACCCGCGCGGATGCTGACGCCGCCAATCACAATGGGTTCCCCGAAGCGGTCAGGCACCCAGCGACCCACCACGTCGCGCGGCGTATGGTAACGGAACCACACCCGGAACCCTGTCCGCTCGATAAGCCCCGTGTCCCGGCATCCCCCGTCGCAGAGATATCCACGCACCCCGCGGGCGACGAACGTCTCCGCAGACAACTCGCCCATGTGCGCCAGCGTATCGTCATTGGGCTGACAAACCACGACGCCCTGCCTTGGCGCCCGGGAGAGCATTTTTGTCCATTCCAATAACGTCGTGTGACCGTCAACCGTAAAATCAGGGTGTCCGCTCACGGTAAAAATCCGGCCAGCCAGCGGTCGATGGTCATCGAGCGGCCGGATGGTCCGCGGAAGAATCTGATCGGGATATCCCAGTGTCCGAAGCACATCGTACACGGCTCCGCTGTAGCATTTCTCCAACCGGTCAGCCAGTTGGTCCTCACAATCTAAGAATTCGTCAGTTTGCATCGCGATTGCGGTATTTTACAGTTTGAATGTGCTCACAGTAGAGGACGAGTTCTCCCTCGCCCTTGAAAACCTCGTAGCTCGCGCGGTAGAGCCCCATCTCAGCCGTCTTTGGCCCCTTTTCAAGATCGGTCTTGATCGTGTAAATCGTATCGCCAATGAACACCGGCTTAATGAAGCGGAGCTTGTCGTAGC
>JBGSMR010000282.1:0-5326 GCA_041740065.1 Chthoniobacterales bacterium | reverse complement strand
CTGGCCGGGGTTCCCTCGGTGGTTTACGGCCTCATCGGCGTGCTGTATCTTCGCGAGTGGGTTTATCAAGGATTGGAACCCTTCGATCCGATCAGTGGAGACTCTCTTCTCACTGCCGGGCTGTTGCTGGCGGTGATGATCCTACCCACGATTACGACCTTGTGCGATGACGCCCTGCGCTCCGTGCCCGCTGCCCAACGCGCCGCCGCACGTGGACTGGGGCTGACTCGTGCCGAAGCAGTGTTGCACATCGCCCTTCCACAGGCTGCTCCCGGGATCCTCGCAGCCTCGCTGCTCGGCCTTGGGCGCGCCCTCGGTGAGACCGTCGCTGTGTTTCTTGTAGTTGGTCGTCAGGATAGCCAACTTCCTGGTAATCCGTTCTCTATCACCGCATGGATTTCTCCCGGTCAGACCTTGACGAGCAAGCTCGGTGGACCAGAAACGCACATAGCATTCGGTGATCCACTCCACTGGTCGGCCATGGTCGGCCTCGCTTTTTTGTTACTCTTGTTTGTTGGTGTCTGCCTCGCTGCCGCGTGGGGGTTGGAGCAGGCGATGCGGCGTAGTGCCGTGACGTGAGGAACCTATGACCGTATCGCGCAGACTCCTTCGTTTCCTGCTTCCGACCTTAGCGGCCCTGTGCGCTTTGTTTGCCTTGGCGGCTGTGATGTTCATCCTCGGAGTTCTGCTCCTGCGGGGCTTTGACTCGATAGACTGGAATTTCCTCACCACTGACACCCGAGCAGCCGGGGCGGAGGGTGGTATTTTATATCAAATCCTCGGCACGCTGATTCTTATTGCCACTGCACTGGCCGTGGCATTACCTCCCGCACTTGCCATCGGTCTCACGCGCGTCGTCATTTTTTCCCACCGCCCTCGTGCTGCGCGTGCAGTCGATGCCTTGCTGCACGCACTCAACGGCATCCCCTCCATCGTCTTCGGCATCCTCGGCCTCCTGATTTTTCTCAAATGCTTCGACTGGGGCAAATCATGGATGGCGGGGGGCATCGTGCTCGGTGTGATGATCCTTCCCACCCTGAGCGTGTCGCTGGTTGAGCGCCTTGCCGCCGTCCCTCGAAAATACATCGAGGCTGCGATCGGGCTGGGTTTAACCCGCGAACAAATAATCACCGCTGTCTGGCTGCCTCAGAGTTGGAGCGGATTGGTCACCGGTTCCCTACTGGGTCTGGCCCGTGCCGCCGGGGAGACTGCGCCCATCTTGTTCGTAACCGCTGTTTTTTCAGGTGCGACTCTGCCCACCGGCATCCGGGATAGTCCGCTCTTGGCCTTGCCTTACCATGTCTTTGTCCTCGCTCAAGATTCGTTCAATGACGACGCGCGGGCCAACCTCTGGGGTGCTGCCCTGGTATTGGTTTTGCTGGTGGCCTGTTTCAACCTTGCCGCGCTCCCGTTGCGACTCAATCTTCATGAGGAATCCCGTCATGTCTGAAAAGAATACGATCACACACAGAGCCACGGAGGACACGCGGGGTGAAGGCCTCGAACCGTGCCTTTCTTCTGTGACCTCCGTCTCTCCGTGTGACAAACAATCCCCAATCCTGCGGGTGGACAACTTGTCCGTCCGCATCGGGCCGGCGTACATTCTCGACCACATCTCGCTGGAAGTTCCACACCGCAGCGTCTTTGGTCTGGTCGGTCCCAGTGGCGCAGGCAAGAGCACCCTATTGCGCTGCATCAATCGCATGATCGAAATGACCCCCAGTGTGAGTGTCACCGGCAGTATCCACTTTCGCGGACAGAACATTTTTGCTGCCGCCGTAGATGCCGACGTTTTGCGCACCCGCATCGGCATGATTTTTCAACACCCCGTCGTCTTCCCCACCAGCATCGAACGCAATGTTCTTTTCGGCATTCGCCGCTTGCGCCGCCTCTCCGGCAGCGAGGGTGGCGATCTCATCGAAAAATCTCTGCGTGAGGCCTCGTTGTGGGACGAAGTAAAAGACCGTCTGCGCGCGTCCGCTCAGGCACTTTCTATTGGCCAGCAGCAGCGCCTATGCCTGGCCCGCACGCTGGCCACCGATCCCGAAGTCATCCTTATGGACGAGCCCACGAGCGCCCTCGATGCCCGATCCACCGAGGCCATCGAATCTCTCATTCTGCGCCTCAAATCCGAGCGCACCATCGTGCTGGTCACTCACAATCTCGGACAGGCCCGCCGTGTCACCGACTGGGTCGGCTGCCTCTGTCCGTCCGAATCTACCGGTGCGGGAGAAATGCTGGAGAGCGCCTGCTGCGACGCGTTTTTTGGCAGCGAAACGTGCCGCCGCGTCTTTCGCACCCTGGCCGACGATGAAACTCTTTCGTGAATAAACCGACCCGCACGATACTCTCATCTCCATGATCGTCGCCGAATCCGAAATAACCGCCAGTTTCCCTGCCACGTTGCAACGTCACGGGCTCACTCTGCGGCGCGGTGCCACTGAAATTCTCCAGATCAATACCGGCAAACTCTGCAATCTCACGTGCATCCACTGTCACGTGAATGCCGGGCCCAAACGCAAGGAGGTCATCACCCGCGCCACCATTGACCGTATCCTCGACTGGTTGGCTGGCACTGACATCCACACCGTCGACCTCACAGGCGGTGCGCCCGAGATGATTCCCGACTTCTGTTATTTCATCGAGCGGCTCCGCGCACTCCCACAGGTGGAAACGATCATTGATCGTTGCAACCTCACGATCCTGAATGAACCTGGATACGAAGAAATGGCCGAATTTCTCGCGCGTCACCGGGTTGCCATTGTCGCATCCATGCCGTGCTACAGCCCCGACAACGTCAATCAACAGCGCGGTGACGGGGTTTTCGACTCCAGCATTCTGGGGCTACAAAAGCTCAACGCCCTGGGCTACGGGAGCTCCGGCGGACTCCGGCTGGATTTGGTTTATAATCCCAATGGTGATTTCCTGCCTGGCGACCAAGTAGAGCTGGAGGCGGACTATAAGCGCGAATTGAAGGGGCACTTCGATATCGAATTCCATCAACTCTTCTGTATCACCAATATGCCCATCGCCCGGTTCAAAAGCTGGCTCAAGCACAATGGCAAACTGGACGCGTACATGGACCTCCTGCGCGACGCATTCAACCTTGGTGCCGTAGAGGGTCTCATGTGCCGCAATACCTTGAGCATCGGCTGGGAGGGCGAGGTCTTCGACTGCGACTTTAACCAACAACTCGGCATGCAATGGCGAAATGGGCAACCGCAGTTGCTCTGGGATATCGACCCCGAAACCCTCTCAGGCCGCCCCGTCGCCATGGCCGACCACTGCTTCGGCTGCACCGCGGGGCAGGGATCGTCCTGCGGAGGTTCACTCGTCTGATCAAAATCCCTCCGCAGTTGCGATTGCGGATATGGGTCGGTGCGCTATGGGTAGAACACTTCGTTACTGCTCTCGTTGCAGGAGGCGAAGTGCCGTATTGAAGGGTTCGATAGCGTTCGCTGATCGTCGAATGCCGCGCATATTTGCGCAATCGGAACTGCTGCGGATTTCGATTGCGAGGCCTGCAATTCGTTGCCGTGTAATTCAATCATGAGTCAACTCCTGTTGTTCTGCCGATGATAGGACGACGTGTTCTTCTGCTCGAACAATGTACTTCCGGCCGAGGCACGCACCGTGGTTGACTATCACGACGCTATTTACCGGATGACAGATCAACCGAACCTCGCCGTCTTGGGAACAGGACTCCTCCTCCTCGTCCATGTTGCCGTCCTTTTGCGGGTCATCCTACGGCCGCACCGGGAACCCGCATCTCGGGTGGCATGGGTCGTAGTCATTATCGCGGTGCCAGTGCTCGGCCTCATTGCCTACCTGATGCTTGGAGAAACCAATGTCGGCAGACGACAGGTGGCCCGTGATCGTAAGGTCTTTTCCGAAATGCCGACGGTCGACGAGATCCTCAGGATGGAGGCGCCAGAATTTCGGCCGGTGATCCCCGGAATCTACGCCCACCTTTTCCAACTCGGGCAGTCGGTGAACGGCTACCCTGCCGTCGGCGGCAACCAAGCCCACCTCATGACAGATTCGAATGCCGCAATCGAATCGATGATCGCGGACATCAATGCCGCCAAAGCCCACGTCCATCTGACATTCTACATCTGGTTGACCGACAACAATGGGCTTAAGATGGTGGAAGCGCTCAAACGGGCCGCGGCACGCGGGGTGGTCTGCCGGGCTATGGCCGATGGCCTAGGCTCCCGCGCCATGATCGAGTCCATCCACTGGAAAGAAATGCGCGACTCTGGCGTCCGGGTAGCCACCGCGCTACCGATTGGTGATCCTCTGTTGCGACCGCTGCGGGGACGAATCGACCTGCGCAACCACCGCAAGATTCTGGTGATTGACAACAGCATCACCTACTGCGGCAGCCAGAATTGTGCCGACCCCGAGTTCCGGGTCAAAGCTAAGTTCGCGCCGTGGGTCGATGTGATGATGCGCTTCACCGGGCCGGTCGTTAGACAAAATCAGCACCTCTTTGCCAGCGACTGGTTAGGGCAGGTCGACGATAACCTCGATGGCGTCCTGACAGAACCCGTGCTGACCAGCGAAGTGGGCTTTGCTGCGCAAGTCATCGGCACTGGTCCTACCGTGCGCAACTCGGCCATGCCCGAAATTTTTGAGAACCTGATCTATACTGCCCGGCGCGAGATATTCATCACGACGCCCTACTATGTGCCCGATGACCCAATGCAAACCGCACTTTGCTCTTGTGCGCTTCGTGGGGTCAAAACGACGCTGATACTGCCGGCGCGAAACGACTCGTGGATTGTCGGTGCCGCCAGTCGCAGCTATTACGCAGACTTGCTCGCTGCGGGAGTTGGCATCCACGAATACGATGGTGGGCTGCTCCACACTAAGTCTCTAACGCTCGACGATGAGATTACGCTCATCGGATCTGCCAACATGGACCGTCGCAGCTTCGAGCTGAACTACGAAAATAACATCCTGCTTTGCAGTCGAAGCGTCACCGCCGAGATGCGTCTTCGGCAGGACGAGTATCTTGCCCACTCCCATCCAATCACCAGGGAGATGGTCGCCTCCTGGCCGCTTTACCGCCGTTTCTGGAACAACAGCATTGCCATGCTTGGACCGGTTCTGTGACGTTCAGTTAGCCGTCTCGCCTCGCACAATCGCTGGACCAAAACACCGATCATGAATAATCTGGAGTTAGCTGTTAATTTTTTTCTTCAGATCGCGGTGATTCTGCTTTTTTGCCGGCTGGTTGGTATGGTGGCGCGCCGATTTGGACAACCGCAGGTGGTGGCAGAGATGATTGCAGGAGTGATGCTGGGACCTTCGCTTTTTGGCC
>JBGSMR010000200.1:0-4928 GCA_041740065.1 Chthoniobacterales bacterium | reverse complement strand
ATCGATGGTCGGATTCTCAAAAAGCAGAGCCTTCCCGCCGTCCGGGCTTTTCATTTCCCTGTCTGCGATTTCCGTAATCTGGAGTTCGGTTGCGACGGGAGCGGAGATCCGCTTGAGTTCACCTGCGGCGTCGAGCGTGTCGAGGAATTTAGAGAAAGATGCGTGCGCCATAATCAGCGTGCAGTTGGCACGCTGGGAGCCATCGCAGGTACCGGGGATCTCTGCTCAGCCAGAGGTTGGGCCACCTTGCCCGGTAGCCAATACGCGTGCCATTCTGCCGCCAGCCAGCGAGAAATCCCGCGTATTAGCGGACGAATGCTGCGTGCATCAGGAACGAATCCATCTCCCATTTCCCTCCAGCCCACATTTCTTATGCCATAACATCCATGCTCCATCCGCTTGCGGCCAATCGCAGAAAGACGGCGGTTGTAAAACGCCATAAATTGCCCGACTCTCAGGCCAATAGCTCCATCAAATGGCAGGCATTCCAAATCCGGTCCAGATCGGTTCGTGGACTCCCGGACAGGGCCCAAAAAGAACAACGCGATATCCATCCAGTATGCAGCTGACATGAGCTCCGCATCACCGAGATAATAATATTTGTCCAAATAAAGCCCTCGAAACCACGAGTTGAACGAATGCGTAAACCGGTTGTTTAACTTTTCTAAATCCGCACTCTCACCCCGAGACTCCGCAGCAATACGGCCCAGCGCGCAGCGCACCGTCCAAGAACAATAGTCCAATCCAGGACTATAGAGCGGATCCATGAATCCCGCCGCATCACCTACGAGTTGCCAGCCTGGTCCAGCAAGCCGATCGCTGAAATACGGGAGATTGGAAAATGCCTTTTGATCGTTTTCAACGGGCGTCGCATCACGAAAAATCTCTCTCCCAACCGGATTCGACAGCAGATGTTCGTGGAGACGCTCGGCAATCGAGTCTCCGGCGGGAGGTGTGAAAATGCGGCTGTCGTAAACCAGCCCTGCGCTGTAATCTCCACCCTGAAGCGGGATGATCCAGCACCACCAACCGTATCCCGTCAGGTGATTCGTCGCCGCTGCCCTGCTGGCATAACCCGTGCTCGCATATTCCGGAAATTTATTCCGCATCTCGTGGCCATCCCAGTCCGCCACCCCACGAAATCTCGCCCATATCGCATTGGTCGGATGCGCTTCCAAGCGGTGAAATGTCTCGAACTTCCGGGCCAACACGGTCGCCCGTCCCGAGGCATCAATCACCCACCGGGCTGAAACTTCGCACACCTCGCCATCCCGTTCCACAGTGAGGATCGCCGGTTTCAAAGGCATGGCTGACGCCTCATCAGAGTCGCATTCCAAGCCATCCACGCTTCGCACTTTTGCCGGACGCCAGACTTCAGCCCCTTCCTGCCGAGCCAAATCCAACAGGTGCACATCCATTTTCTCACGATCGATCTGAAATGAAGGTAACCGCACTTGATACTTTGCGCCCACTTCCACACAGTCCTCAAACGGCGTCTTGTCATCCCCCGTAAACCACATCCGCAAACCTTGTTTTGCTAAGTGGTCATGCGCCAAGTAGGAAGTGAGCCCCAACCGCTTCGTCAAAAACTCGCTACTCACCTCCGTGGTCGCTTCGCCCACCTTGCGGTCAAACTTCACCGATCGCTCAATCACCAGAACCCGAAGGTCCGGCTGCTCCCGTCGCAAAAGCAACGCCAGTGAGGCCCCAGAGAACGCACCACCCATGATCACAACGTCGAAGTTCATCGTCATGCTTACGTTTATAGCGTGTAGATGGACTTAATCAATTGCTGATAAATTCTGGATAAAAAGGATTGCAACCCGAGTCGACATCTCGCATTCTCTTCTTTCTCCCGAAAAGGAGCCGTAGCTCAATGGTTAGAGCGCTGCCCTGTCACGGCAGAGGTTGCGGGTTCGAGTCCCGTCGGCTCCGGGAGGTTTTTTTCGCTCAGAAATGAGAGTTTCCCATTAAGACCCTGATCCCATGTGTGGTCGATACATACGGAAAAACTGCGAGCAGAGCGTATATTCGTTTTTCGAAATCAACGATATCCGGACCTCATGGGAGCCGAATTTCAATGTTGCCCCAACCACGCCAGTTCCTGTTATACGTGAGGCATTAAGCTCCCGGGAGTTGGTGGAAATGAAATGGGGATTGCGACCTGCGTGGGCGACTCCAGAAAAGAAGCTGCCTCTGATGCACAACTCCCGGGCTGAAACGGTTGCAAGCCTACCGAGCTATCGGGATGCATTCAAATCCCGTAGGTGCATCATTCCCGCAAGTGGATATTTCGAATGGATGGCCGGCGTGCCCAAGCAGCCATACTACTTCGAGCGGGCCGATGGCTTCCCGATCGGATTCGCCGGGATCTGGGAGTGGAATGAAACAACCGGCGACACGGTGTCCATCATCACCACTTCGCCCAATGCCGAAGCCGGGAAGGTTCATGATCGCATGCCGGTCATCATACGCCGCGGATTTTGGAAGCGGTGGTTCGAACCGGAGGCACTGCGTGACGAAGAGCGGCAGCGAATGCTCATTCCTGCTCCCGATGGCGCTTTAAATATCTACCCGGTGTCCGGAGACGTTGGGAATGTGCGCAATAACCATCCCGGATTGCTTGATCGTATCGAGCCATGAGGTCTGATGATGCATCGCAATTCCTTTACCCGCTTGGATTCACACGGGTAAATCGGTCTTTGATATGGTGCCGGATTCCGGATACGATTTTAACCCCAATCTATGAGCACCAAGCATCCTCTCGCCGGTCACCTCGCCCCCAGCTCGATCCTCACCAACATCCCTCGATTGATCACCGCGTATTTTGCGGAACGCCCCGATCCGTCGGTAGCCGCTGAGCGGGTGGCATTTGGCACATCGGGTCACCGCGGGTCGTCGCTGCATCGCACGTTTAACGAAGACCACATCCTTGCTACCACTCAGGCGATCTGCGAATACCGCGCCTCATCCGGCGCGACCGGTCCACTTTTTCTAGGAATGGACACCCATGCGCTTTCGGAGGCTGCTTGGACAACTGCCCTCGAAGTGCTTGCCGCCAATGGTGCGACCGTATGCATCGATGCCGCAGGCGGATGGACGCCGACTCCGTCCGTATCGCACGCGATCCTCACCCACAACGCCGGGCGCACCGAGGGGCTGGCAGATGGTATTGTTATCACGCCGTCTCACAATCCTCCTCAAGATGGTGGCTTCAAATACAACCCGACAAATGGTGGCCCGGCAGATACGGACATCACGGGATGGGTGGAGAATCGGGCGAACGAGATCCTTTCCAACGCACTTCGCGACGTAAAGCGAATGACTCTTACCAGAGCGCTCGCCGCCGAAACAACGAAGCGCTTTGATTTTGTCACGTCTTACGTGGAAGGTCTGAATGAGGTGATCGACTTCGAAGCCATTCGTTCCGCAGGTCTCAAGATTGGCGTGGATGCGTTGGGGAATGCATCGATGGCGTATTGGCGTCCCATCGCCGAGCGCTATGGCCTCGACATCACGCTGCTCAACGCGGATTACGACCCGACCTTCCGATTCATGTCTGTGGATTGGGACGGGAAGATCCGTATGGATTGCTCGTCACCGGATGCCATGGCGGGGTTGGTCGGGATGAAAGATCGATTTGATATCGCATTTGCCAATGACACCGACGTGGACCGACACGGTATCGTCACCCGGAGTGCCGGGCTCCTGAACCCCAATCATTTCCTCGCAGTCGCCATCGCGTATCTATTTGCCAACCGCCCCGGCTGGGCACCGTCTGCCGGCATCGGAAAAACATTGGTAAGCAGCAGCATGATCGACCGTGTCGCCGCAAAACTGGGCCGCAAACTCGTCGAAGTGCCCGTCGGTTTCAAGTGGTTTGTGCAAGGGTTGTTCGATGGATCGCTTGGATTTGGCGGCGAGGAGAGTGCCGGTGCATCGTTCCTTCGCAAAAATGGCACCGTCTGGACCACCGACAAGGACGGGCTGATCCTGGGCCTGCTTGCGGCGGAAATCACGGCCAAGACCGGTCGCGATCCGGGCGAACACTACGCCGCATTGACCGCCGAGTATGGATCTCCCGTTTACGAACGCATCGACGCACCAGCCAATGCAGCGCAGAAAAAAGCGCTGAAAAATCTATCCGCTGCATCCATCACCGCCGACACGCTCGCCGGCGACAAAATCACGTGCACACTCACCCATGCCCCGGGTAATGGCGCTGCAATCGGCGGACTGAAAGTGGAAACGGAATCCGGGTGGTTTGCCGCCCGACCGTCTGGAACAGAAGAAGTTTACAAACTTTACGCAGAGAGCTTCCGCGACCAAAGCCACCTCGAACGCATCCAATCCGAGGCAAAGGAAATTCTCAACACCGCCTTCGCAGCCGCATAAAATACCGTCCTATGGAATCCGTAGTCTTTCTTTTTGATATTGATAATACGCTACTTGATAACGACCGCGTCACGCGTGATCTGCACAAGTATCTCGACACATTCGGCGAGGACTCATGCAAGCGCTACTTTGAGATTTTCGAAACGCTTCGCAAAGAACTGGGCTACGCAGACTACCTGGGAACGCTTCAGCGGTATCGTCTGGAGGATATGCACGACACGCGGTTGCTGCGGATGTCGTCTTTCCTTGTCGACTACCCCTTTGCGAACCGACTCTTCCCCGGTTCCCTGGATGCCATTGAACACGTTCAGCAATGGGGCGCTGCCGCCATCCTGTCCGACGGGGACGCGGTTTTCCAACCCCGGAAAATCGAGCGTTCTGGGATTTTCGAGGCCATCGACCGGCATGTGATGATATTCATCCACAAGGAGGAAAACCTCGACGATGTGGAGCGGCTCCATCCAGCAAAACATTACGTCATGATCGACGACAAACTCCGGATCCTCACGGCAATGAAGGACGTGTGGAAAGAC
>JBGSMR010000187.1:0-3744 GCA_041740065.1 Chthoniobacterales bacterium | reverse complement strand
CCAGCCCTATGCATCGAATCGGCTCTGCGCCGAAGCGTTGCTTGCGTTTTTTGATCCAAACTGCGTGCATCTTCTTTCATCCTCTTTTCATTAGCAGGAATCACGCCAATATAGTATCTGTTTTATTGCCGGGTTAATAAGCCCGCGTATTGCGCCATCATTAATGACCCCGGAGGGTTGAAGTCGTTGCGCCAGGAATCATGACACCCAGCTTCAGGTGATTTGTGATCGTTTGGTCATGGTTTGGCAAGGGAGTCCACCCTGGCGGCGGCGATTCTGCGGGCACTTCGAGATTCTTGGGCTCTTCGCTCCATTCCTCTTCCATGTGCCCGACGATGGCAAAGATTCCCACAAGGCGTCTTTCAATATCTTCGGACAATTCCATTGGATCCAATCCTTGGCGGATTTGGCAAACACTTTCCTTCGTTGCTGGACGGATTTTTGGGCAGACCAGAAGATTGGTCACGGGGGCTGGCTGCCTGGTCATATTTCTTTCGGACTTTCCCGCCAGCGGGGCAGGTCAATCGATGCGGGGCAATCGGAAGGAAAACGTGGTGTGGCCGGGATGGCTCTGCACTTCGGCCTTCGTGCCATGTGCTTGGAGAATTTGATCCACGATGGCGAGCCCGAGCCCGGTGCCGTGGGCTTTGCCCTGAGTAAAAAATGGCCGAAAAAGATTCTCCTGTATCTCAAGCGGGATTCCGGGGCCGTTGTCTGTTACGCTAAAGAGAATATCTCCGCCGTTAACAGTTATTGAAACGACCACTTGCCCGTTGGGTGTTCCCGCGTCACTCACGGCCTCTGCAGCATTTTTAAGGAGATTCAAAAGTACACGCAGGAGTTTTTTCGGTTCGGCCTTGATGTTACCGGTGGCCAAAGTTTCGACATGCCATGCGATCGGGAAATTCCCCATGATGCTGAGGGCGCGTTCTTTGACGAGTTCCATCAAAACCTCCACGTCCACGATCTCGAGCTTACCACCGTGTCCGCGTGTAAAATCGAGCAGGTCTTCGAGCAGATCCATTGCATCGCATCCGGCGGCCTGAATCATCGCGCAAAGCTCGGAGGATTCGGCGAGATCACCCCTGGCGAGACTCTCCGCTTGAAGCTCGGCCGATGTTTGCACAGCACCGATGGGGTTCCGGAGGTCGTGAACAATCCCGCCGAGCGCCTGGCCGAGAGCAGAGAGCCGTTCCTTCTCGGCAACTTCCAAGTGGAGGCGGGAATTCTCCAGCGAAGCTCCGGCGGTCTCTAAGAATAACGTGAGGAGATAGAGTTTGTCGGCTTTGATCGAACTTCCGCCTTCCAGCACCGCCACGAAATGATTCCCGTCCAGGCAAAAAACGATCAAGCGCTCATCAGGGAGATAGAGAGGAAATGTTGTCCCGGTTGCGATTTGCGAGGTGAGCTTCTCGATGGCGGAATTTGCCGACAGTTCGTCCAGAAAGCTCCCGGTCGCCATCTCAACTGCCAGGCCACCGGCGAGGAGGCGCCGCGCGATGAGCACGGAACCTGTTCCAATAATTGCCGTAATCTGGTGGAGAATATTGTGAAGCAGAGCCTGGAGTTGCGACTCGCTGGTCCGCAGGCCCGACACCATCGCAATCAGGTTCTCGAGATCCCGGTTGCGGTTCCAATCAAACGTCGCCTTGATGGCAACTTGCCGGATTTCATCGGGAGCGAACGGCTTACAGTAATAGCCGACATTCGGACCAGCTCGCTCGATGACTTCCTCGATGCTATGGTCGCTGTAAGCCGTGACAAAAACGATTTCGGTGCGTGGGTCGACGCGCCGGATTTCCTGAACGGTTTCGAGGCCATCCATTCCAGGCATACGCATGTCCATGAATATCACGGCAAATGGGACACCGGATGCAGTTGCCTCACGCACCCGTTCAAGTGCCTGTGCTCCGTTGACGGCCTCTTGGATCTCGAACGAGAAGGGAATCTGTGAACCCCGGGGTGACACGACCTCGCCAAACAAAGCACCCGCAGCCTTGTCTAGACCAGGGTCGGACAGCAATTGTGGGCGGAGGCTCTCGCGCAGGCTGTCGCGCACGACCTCTTCATCGTCCACGATCAGGACGCGTTGGTTTGACTTTGCGATGCTCATAGCGGGTGAATAGGTAGGGTCATAATGGCTGAGGTTCCGTTGCCCGGTCCGTCACTTTGCAAGGTGAGCGTCCCTCCGTGGGCTTCCACAATCGAGCGGGCGTGTGGCAACCCGAAGCCAGATCCCCCGGCCTTGCGACTGTGCCCACGCAGAAAAAAGCCCTCGGCCTGTTCGTTGGAAAATCCCGGTCCGTTGTCGCGAATCACGAGGCGAATGCAGGAGGCACCGACGGTTGGGGATTCCTGCCCGGCTTCCACACTCAACGTGCGGTTGCTGTCGGACGGGGTGGAGTCGAACGCTTCGGAGGCATTTTTGATGAGGTTGATCAGCACCTGCAGCAGCCGGGTGCGGTCACCGTCGATCTTCGGAAGATTAGGAAAAATATTCGTTCGTACATTTATCCCACGCTTGGCAAGGGAGCCCTCTTGGATGGCGAGGGCATCGGCGATCAGCTCACCGAGCGCGAGAGGGATCGGTTTATTGCCACGCCCATGGGCGACCAATTGGCGCTGGACGTTCAGGATTTCTTGTACGTGCCCAACTGTGCGTGTGAAGAACGTCGCACTTTCACGAGCACTTTCTCCACGTCTTGCGAGCGAATCAGCAAGCGCCGCGACAAATCCGACGAGAGCCGCGCCCTTGGCGGGTCCCAGAGCCTTTGCGAGTATTTCCTTCTGATCTGTTACAAACTGGCGGAGCTGGATGCAGCGCTGAAGCTCCGGCCACTCGCCCTCGGCCATGAGTCGTGCAGCCCGCGTGCCCAACCCTGTCACCGCATTGCCAATGTCATGGAGAACGTTCGTAATGATCTCGATCTTTCCCTCCTGCTGGGCCTGTGCCTGCCTTGCCGCTAACTCACGGACTTCGATCTCGATGGTTTCGGTAATGTCAAAAAAACACGCTTGAATTTTCGAGTCTCCCAGACGGATAAGATCTAGGCTAAGCCATTGCTCGGGGCGTCGACCTTCAGCCGGAATCCGGATCCGGTGGGCTTTGCATATTGCCTGCCCCGGAACAGATACTTTGGTTCGGAGTTCATCCAAGCCAGCGTCAAACGGGTCTAAGATATTCCAAAGATTCTCTATATTCCCGCCACCAAGGGGCATGAGCAGCTGCGCACCGACAGCATTCAGAAGATGGATGTCGCCCTGCGGCGAGACTGACGCCAGACCGACCGGGCATTGGTATAAAAATTGGAGGAGCGTCTCGTGTTCGACCGTTCCAGACGTGTTCACGTTAAGTGGTCTTTTCCACGCAGAGAAACTGCCAACCCGCAGCGGCGTCTTTCAACAGGCGGAGACGGACTTTGGTGGGACTCATGCGATACGTAAATACGTAATCAATGACCTCGTCGAGAGAGGATTCAGCCTCAAAACGCGATGCAACAAGGAAGTTATTGGTGCACGGGGCGACATCTGTGAAGAATTTTTTTCCAACTACGTTTTCCGGCGACATGCCCGAAAGTGCAGACTCGAAGCGATTGTAAGAACTATTAACCCGGCAATAAAACAGATACTATATTGGCGTGATTCCTGCTAATGAAAAGAGGATGAAAGAAGATGCACGCAGTTTGGATCAAAAAACGCAAGCAACGCTTCGGCGCAGAGCCGATTCGATGCATAGGGCTGGAA
>JBGSMR010000176.1:0-2633 GCA_041740065.1 Chthoniobacterales bacterium | reverse complement strand
CTCCGCCGCTTCTCCCAGAGTCCGGACAAATGTCTTCCGGTCCTCATCATCCCTCACAATAGCCTCCCGCCGATCCCCCCTTGCCATCACGTGGTAAAAAGCCCCCGCGTATTCAATGCGAACCTGTCTAGCCATACTCCCTTTTTCACCTCTTTGCGCCACGCTACAAGCCAAATGTCAATAATCCATGCCTGACCCCTTTTTGTATTCCAGGCCGGAAAAACGTTGCGTTGGGCCTCTGCAGGATTATTCCTATTTCCCACAATGACGCTGACTCTTGCTATTAACGTCCTGTGGGTGTTTGCATGCTCGGCGCTGGTTATGGCGATGCAGATCGGGTTTTGCATGCTTGAGTCAGGGCTTGTGCGCTCGAAGAATACGATCAACGTCGCATTTAAGAATCTGCTCGATATGTGCGTTGCTGCGCTCGGGTTTTGGGCATTGTCGTTTGGCCTGATGTATGGGCCGTCTAATGGCTGGATTGGATTGTCGGGGTTCCTTCCCACGATTTCAGCGCAGAACCTTTCGGGAACGGCATTTTTTCTTTTTCAGATGATGTTTTGTGCCACGGCGGCTACCATTGTGTCGGGAGCAGTGGCTGAACGGATGCGTTTTACAAGTTATCTCGTTCTTACTGCCATCGTGTCATGCATTATCTATCCGATCGCCGGTGGCTGGGCATGGAACCCCGATGGATGGTTGAAGAATCTTGGATTTGTGGATTTTGCAGGTGCAACCGTGGTTCATGGGACTGGAGGATGGGTCGCATTGGCAGCAGTAGCCATAATCGGCCCCCGTCTCGGACGCTACGATTCGCAGCAACCCTTGGCGAGTTCGCACAGTCTCGTGACGTCCACGATTGGCGTTATGATTCTCTTCGTGGGATGGCTTGGATTTAATGGCGGAAGCACGCTTGCGCTCGATGGCAGAGTGGGGCCGATTTTGATTAATACTGTCCTTGGAGGCACCGCGGGATGCCTCGCGGCGCTCACTGTCGTATGGGTGCGCAGCCGGTTGCCGCTGCTCCCCGAGACACTCAATGGATGTGTGGGGGGGTTGGTGGCGGTCACGGCGTCCTGCCATGCGATCACGCCAGGCGAGGCGGTGATTGTCGGTGCCATCGGCGGGATAATCAGCTACGGCATCACGCTCGCGCTGGGTAGATTAAAGATAGATGACGTCGTCGGCGCGAGTGCCGCACATGCATTTCCCGGGGTGTGGGGGACCCTTTGCGTCGCGATCTTTGGAGATCCAGATATTTTAGGGACGGGGCTTTCATTCTGGAATCAATTGGGCGTCCAGGCGCTGGGATGTGGAGTTTTTATCGCGTGGGCAGGCGGTGTTGGTTACGGCCTGCTGTGGATGGTAAACCGGACCCTGCCATTGCGGGTGGGTGCGGAAGGAGAACGCATCGGTCTTAATGTGGCCGAGCACGGGGCAAGCACGGAGATCATCGACCTCCTCACGGAGATGGGGCGGCACAGCTCGGAGGGAGAATTCACAAGCCGACTTGCGTTTGAAACTCAAACGGAAGTCGGGCAGATCGCCACTCAATACAACAAAGTCATCGGCAAAGTTGTGGACGAGATGGATATGCGCGAAACATTTGCAAGACGCCTTGAGCAAGAACGGATGGCCCTGGATGAAAGTCAGCGAAAGATTCTCAGCAGTATCGAGTATGCCCGCCGGATCCAAGAGGCGATTCTCCCACGGTCGGAGCTGTTGAGGCACCTACTCCCCGAGCACTTTGTTTATTACCGTCCGCGCGATATTGTATCTGGAGATTTCTATTGGTGTGCGCCCCATGGCGACTCGGTGTTTTTAGCGGTGGTGGATTGCACGGGTCACGGGGTGCCCGGCGCATTCATGTCGATGATTGGATACGTGGTGCTTCAGCAACTAGTGGTTGAACGCAACCTCAGCGAACCGGCGGAAATCCTCGCTCAAATGCACACCCGGGTGCGGGCATCGCTCGGTCAGCAGCGGCCTGAGAGCAACAACAAAGATGGCATGGATATTGCCTTACTGCGCATTGACCGGGATCGGGTTGTTTTTGCGGGTGCAGGGCTGCCAATGTTTTGGATTGAGTCCACATTGGCTGGAGTCCAATGCGGAGAGGTCCGAGGAGACCGGCACGGTATTGGAGGAGGCAAACACGAACCTGATCAACTGACCTTCACCCAGCATCAACTTCCCCGCAAAACGGGTCTTTGTGTGTATTTGCTTACGGATGGCATTATTCACCAACCGAATCACCTTCGGCGTGCTTTTGACAAATCCGGCCTCCGCACGCTGCTTCAGTCGGTGTCCACACGCTCCATGGATGATCAAAAAATCGCAGTCCAGGCGGAGATGATGCTTTTCTGTGGCGGTGCAGTCCAGCGCGACGATATCACTCTGCTCGGACTCCGCATGGACCCGAGCTCCTCCCCTGCTTAAAATGGCTGACAGCAAAGCATCTGAGCAAACGCTAGTTCACATTTCCGGGACCATCACTCAGGCCCAAATCGCGAGAGTTGGCACCACATTGAAATCTGGCCTACTTGCGGGATCTCCAGAGGTGGCCGGTGTCTTCAGCATCTACGTCGAGATGGCTCAAAATGTCCTACGGCACTCGATCCCGACGGGATCTT
>JBGSMR010000175.1:0-5825 GCA_041740065.1 Chthoniobacterales bacterium | reverse complement strand
CTTCACGAGCACGCCGAGTTGCGCGCCGCGTCCGACGCCAACCATGATGGCCATGGGCGTGGCCAAGCCGAGCGCGCACGGGCAGGCGATGATGAGAACGGCAACGGCATTGACAATGGCGTGTGCCAGCCTGGGCTCGGGGCCGACCCAAATCCAGACAACGAAGGTGATCAGTGAAACCGCTAACACCGTCGGCACGAAGATGGCCGCGACCTTGTCGGCGAGACCCTGGATCGGTGCGCGACTGCGCTGCGCTTCGGCCACCATCGTCACGATCTGACCGAGCAGCGTGTCGTCACCCACGCGTTCGGCCTTCATGACGAAACTACCCGTGCCGTTTACGGTGCCGCCCGTCACTTTGTCACCGACGGCTTTTTCCACCGGAAGCGGTTCGCCGGTAATCATGGATTCTTCCACGCTGGAGTGGCCTTCGACCACCTCGCCGTCCACGGGAACCTTGTCGCCGGGCACCACGCGCAGGTGGTCGCCGACTTTCACATTTTCGAGCAGGACTTCATGGTCGCCACCCTCGGCGACTTGTCGCGCGGTGGGCGGAGCGAGATTGAGTAACGCCTTGATCGCGCTGCCCGTGCGGCTGCGGGCACGGAGTTCGAGTACCTGACCGAGCAGCACCAGCAC
This sequence comes from Chthoniobacterales bacterium, assembly GCA_041740065.1. Classification (GTDB taxonomy): domain Bacteria; phylum Verrucomicrobiota; class Verrucomicrobiia; order Chthoniobacterales; family JAATET01; genus JBDNGG01. Next base: position 5,186 of record JBGSMR010000175.1, on the reverse strand, counting down.
CGTGACCATTCCGGCGGCTTCAAAATAGATGCCCACCTTGCCACCATGCAGCATCGAATGCGGGAACAAATCGGGCATCAACATGGCCATGGCGCTGAACACGTATGCGGCGCCCACACCGATGGCGATCAGCGTGAACATGTTGAGGTTCATCGACAGGACCGAACGCCAGCCGCGTTGGAAAAACGGCCAGCCAGCCCACCAAACCACGGGCGTCGTAAGTGCGAATTGTATCCAGCGCGAAACATCTCCCGTCGCCCACGGGTGCCGGCCCAGCGCCGGGATCATATGCGCCATCGCGAGGAGGAATACTGGCAACGCCAGCGCGGCACCGATCCAGAAGCGCCTCGTCATGTCGCGCAGTTCGGCGTTTTCCTCCTCGTCCTCGCCACTCGCGGCGACACCTTTCAGCTCGAGGGCCATGCCACAGATCGGGCAATCGCCGGGATGATCCTGCTCGATCTCCGGATGCATCGGGCAGGTGTAAATGGATTTTCCCGGCGGCTTCCATGTCGGATTGCGCTCCAGCGACATACCGCACTTCGGGCACTCGCCCGGTTTATCCGACTCCACGCCAGGACACATCGGGCAGAAATATTTCGCGGAGCTGGACGGCTTCACCTCGGACTCCGCGTGGTCTTCGGAATGGCAGCAGGAATCTTCCATGTCCTTTGCCGCGCCGCCGCAGCAACCGCTCGCTGCCGCAGGGGCCGCGTGTTTATCCGGCTCAGCAGGTGCCTGTGCGCCGCCGCATCCGCACCCGCCTTTCGCGGGCACAGGCTCCTGAGCCTTGTCCACGAACGAAGCGGGATTGGCGTCGAACTTCTGCTGACAATGCGCCGAACAGAAATAGTAAGTCTGGCCGTGGAACTGACTGCTGGCAGCGTCGGAATCCTGGATGACGTCCATGCCGCAGACGGGGTCGCGGAGTGGGGGAGCTGATCCTGGGGTTTTCACAACGGGCAGATTATTTGAGGAAGCGCGATAGAGCCGTGCGGAGTTCGGCGAGCAGCTGATCGGGCTTCATGGGTTTGGCCTTGGCGTGGGCAGAGCCGGTGTCATGGCCGATGACGCAGCACTCGACGTGGCCCGTCAGCAATTCGACGCCGAGGGCATCAAGCGCCGAACGAACCGCAGAAATTTGATTGAGGATGTCCACGCAGTAGCGGTCCTCCTCCATCATTCGCTGAATACCGGCGACCTGTCCGGCAATGCGTTTGATGCGACTCTGGGCTTTGGGAAGGAGATCTGGTTTCATGACGATAATACCTATACCCCCTACAAGTATAATGCAAGTGCGAATGACGTCGGGATGGCAATTGGTGCGGATTCCGGGCCTAGCACTTCCTTCCGAAGTTCCGGTTTTAGATCGGCGTGCCATTTCCAGATGACATCGACGGCCGGGATACTTAGCAGGAAGATGAGCCCGATGGTGATGGAAATCGCGATGTGCAGTTTCTGCGCGGCGGCTTGCTCCAAGGCGACCGGACAGATGCTGCCGCGTGGTCTTTCATTTGGATTGACGTCAAACCATCATCCGGACGCTGCCTCCTTCATGATCTTGACGATGGTATCCTCTACTTCCCTCGCGACGCCTTCCAGCTGCGGTGTGTTGAACATCGCCAGCAGAGTCGTTGGCTTCAAGGTCGCCAGAACGGTTTTATCATCTTCCTCGTAAATGGAGATCCGGCAGGGCAGCGCGGTGCAGACGCTCATGTTTGCCTCGAGCACCTTCTTCGCCTGTTGCGGCTGGCAGACCTCGAAGATCAGACATTCATGGGCAAACTCGACGCCCTTCTTCACCATGGTCTCTTGGAGGTTATGAACCTGCATGACTCCAAAATGATTGGCTTTGACGGCAGCTTGCAAGGCATCCGCCGCTGCACTCACGGTTTTCTCAGTAGGGAATTTGATGAGCATAAGTTCGTTTTGTTCGTTGAGGTTTCACTTGCTGTGTCAGTGCGGGGCGGTCAGCTATTTTTTTAACATCTTCATAATCGCAACGACCAGCAACACGACCGCCGTTGTGCCAATGATTGTCCAGATCCACATGCCACCACCCATCGAACCATACGCCTGTCCGCCGGTTTCGCTATAAGGTGTTTCCCTACCCGGGATTGGTTTGACGCCTCCCGCGCATAAGACAGACTTTGGGCAATGGACTTTCTTCCTTTGGTAATCGCTGGCGTGCTGTTGCTGGGCATGGCCGCGCAATGGCTCGCATGGCGGCTGCGGCTACCGTCCATCCTGCTGCTGCTGGCTTTTGGTTTTATCGCTGGGAGACTGGTGACGTTCGACACGTCCGCGCATCAGGAAGCTTTGTTCTCGCTCGTGTCCCTGGCCGTGGCCACGATTCTTTTGGAAGGTGGCTTGAGTTTGAATTTTCGCGAAATCCGCCAAACGCATGGGGCGGTGATCCGGCTGTGCACGCTCGGCGTCGGGCTTACGTGGGTGTTGGCGACGGCGGCCGCGGCGTATTTCATGGAACTGGATTTGCGCCTGGCCGCCGTGCTGGGCGCGGTGCTGGTGGTGACGGGGCCGACGGTAATCGGGCCGTTGCTACGCCACATCAAACCCACCCGCGACATGGGTGCCGTGATCCGGTGGGAAGGCATTGTGGTGGATCCGATCGGCGCGATGCTGGCCGTGGTGGTGTTTCAGATCATCCTCCTCAGCAGCCACGCGGAAGCCGTTTCTGTGGTGGCGGCCGTGCTGGGGAAAGCGTTGCTAGCGGGTGGCCTGGGCGGATTTCTGACCGGCAAGGGACTGGAACAATTATACAAGAGGCATCTCGTTCCCGGTTACCTGCACAGTCCGGTGCTGCTGGCGGTGGCCTTGATGGCTTACGCAGTGTCCAACCTCATCCTGCCGGAAGTGGGCCTGGTCACGGTCACAGTGCTGGGAGTTACGCTGGCGAATCAGCGCAGCGTGCTGCTGACGCACATTTTCGAGTTCAAAAAAAATCTGAGCATCCTGCTGGTCTCGTGTCTATTCATCGTGTTGTCGGCGAGCATTCAACTCGATGCGGTGCGTTCGCTGGGATGGGGCTGTCTGATGTTTCTCGCCGCGCTGATCGTGGTGGTGCGGCCGGCCAGTGTGATTCTGGCCACGATCGGTTCTGGGTTGACCTGGCGGCAGCGGGGGTTTCTCAGCCTGCTCGCCCCGCGCGGCATCGTGGCAGCGGCAGTGACATCGGTGTTTGCCCTCGAAATCATGAAGGCGGTGAACCGTCACGAACTGCCGGGGGAACTGGCAGGCCAGGTGTCCAAGCTCGTGCCCCTGACGTTCGTGGTGATCGTGGGCACCGTGAGCCTTTACGGAATCATCGCGGCGCCGGTGGCTCGGTGGCTCGGCCTCGCGGCGCGCAATCCGCAAGGCGTGCTGTTCATCGGCGCGCAGCCATGGGTGATCGAAATTGCGGGCCTGTTGCGGGAGGCGGGTGTGGACGTGATGTTGATTGACCGTGACGCGGCAAATGTGGCACGCGCCCGCATGGCCGGTCTCCCGGCCAGCGCTACCGACGCCTTGAGCCGTTACGTCAGCGAGGATCTTGATCTGTTCGGACTGGGAAAATTGCTGGCGGTGACGCCGAACTTTGAGCTGAACACGCTGGCCTGTGATGAGTTTCGCCACGAGTTCGGCCTCGCGAATGTCTATCAACTCCGGTCTGGAGAGAACGCCACACAACGGACCGACCGATCGCATCGCATGAGAGGCCGTCCGCTATTCGGTGAATCATTTAACAGCGAGGCGATTGACCGGATGATCGAACTCGGGGCCCGCGCCAAGCGCACCCCGCTCACCGAAAAGTTCCCCTTCGCCGAATTCAAGGCGCGGTATGGCGAGGACGTGCTGCCGATGTTCGTTCTGGATGCGAACGGAAAAATGACCGTGCTCGTTCAGGACTCGCCGGAGCCGGGGCCGGGCGAGGTGATCATCGGACTGATTCGTGAGTCCGGGACGGAAGCGAAAAATCCGGCAATCATCCCAACGTAATTATCCGGCTGGAGCTGTGCCCGCCCTGTTTTTTAAAACGTCGTGATCCAATTCGTTTTGTCTGCCGCGCCACATGCGAGCGCACGGCAGACTGAGTGCGCAATCATCAGTTCTTCGTCCGTGCAAATAACGCGAATGGTGACGCGCTGGACTTTCTGGAAATCAGCGCCGCAGTCTTCGCGTTGCGCGATTCATTGGCTCCCGGCCCATGCTCGTATCCCCCCGTTCGGGAAAGCGGATCAAAAGCGCACACGCAGGCCGCCGCCCCAGCCATATTCGGAGTGCCACTGGCCAATCAGCGAAATCTCACGCGTCAGCATGTAATCGAGATGCACGCGCTCCTCCCATTTCTCGTGCGTGTCGTATCGCACCTCACCGCCTAGGCTCAAGCGCGGCGTGAGAGGAATATCTTTGCTGACCTGCACGCGGGCACCGCCACCCGTGTCGGCCCAGACCGTGACGTCAATATTCAGCGGCAGTTTATACTGGAACCCAAAGACTCCACGGATGCTTTCGCTTTCAAATTTCGCCGGACGACCACTGATGGAGTCGAAGGCATCCACGCCGGCAAGAAGACGGAAAAACCGGTTGAAGTAGCGCTCGTAGAGGAAGGTCGTCTCCAATTCGGCACCCGGCACATTCTGCCAGCCATCCTCCCATTCGAGGCGAAAGATATTTTTCGAGTTTGAGAGTTCGAGATGACCCTGTGTCATGTTGCTCATGACGTCCGCAACTCCCCAAAAATAGAACGGATCGCGGTAGAGTTCCCTCCGGATGGCGGCGGTGTCCGGATACGGTTCGAAGCCCTCGTAATGCACGACGCGCGCCATGCCGCTATCGAGATGATAGAGCAGGTGGCAGTGGAAAAACCAGTCGCCCACCTCCTCGGCGGCGAACTCAATCACGGTCGTCTGCATCGGCGGAACAATCACCGTGTGCTTGAGCGGGGACCGATCGCCCTGACCGTTGATCACGCGGAAGAAATGCCCGTGAAGGTGCATCGGATGAAACATCATCGAGCGGTTAATCATGATGAAGCGCACGGTTTCGCCCTCGCGGATCTTGATGGAATCGCTCGCGTAGAGAGTCTTGTTGTTGAGAGACCACACGTAGCGCTCCATGTCGCCTTCCAGCGTGAGACGCACCTCGCGCACCGGACGGTCCGGTGCGAGTGCCGTATTCTTTGTCGC
>JBGSMR010000142.1:0-4641 GCA_041740065.1 Chthoniobacterales bacterium | reverse complement strand
GGTTTGGCTTGGAAGCAGCTCACATCGAACTGGCCGCACTCCTACCGACGGTTCATTCAATCCCTCAACGGCGTCCCGTCGTGGCTGGCGTTGTCAATGTTCGCGGCACTGTCACCCTTTGTTTTTCCATGCATGAAGCACTGCGGTCTGCGCCCGTTGCCGGGCATCCCGCGCCATCCATGATGGTGGTGCTGCGTCACAAAAGCTGGCGAGTTGCAGGCATCATTGACGAAGCGATTGGTATGATTAAATTTAATGGCCACGATGCCCGCTCCTTGCCGGCGACGCTCGAGAATGATGTGAAACGACATGTGACGGGCATCCATTCGCCCGGCGGCAAAGACATTGGCAAAGTGGACACTGAAGCTCTTTTTGAGACGTTCATGGAGGGGGCGCGATAGATGAGTGAAGATCTCAGCAGTTTCTCGATGATCGATCTTTTTCGCTCAGAGTGCGAAAGCCAGACTCGCGTTTTAAGTGATGGCCTGGTTCAACTCGAAGGCCGAGAGCCGGATGCAAAATTACTGGAGTCGCTCATGAGAGCTGCCCACTCGCTCAAAGGTGCCGCACGGATCGTCGATCTTGATGGCGCGGTAAGTGTCTCCCACGCAATGGAAGATACCTTTGTTGCAGCACAAGCGGGAAAGCGTCCCCTTGATAGCGTGGCGGTCGACCACATGTTGCGCGGCGTGGACCTCTTAACTCGACTTGCGGCATCGGGATCGTCAGTTCCCGCCAATCTGGAGGCAGATGTCCGCGCCTTTCTGCAATGGAACCCGGACAGCGCCGAGGAGAAACCCTTGCATAGCCCCGCAGATCAAACGTCCGCTTCGACCGATGAACGCCGTGCGCTGCGCGTGACGGCCGAGAACCTGGATCGCCTGTTGGGCAGTGCCGGCGAATCGTTGGTTGCATCTCGCCGGCTTCGCACCTTCACCAAAAATTTTTGGCAGATGCACCGGCATCATCGCACCATGGCAAAAGGCATCGAAGCAGCACAGCAAGCCTCGATGGCAGGCCACGACGTGAATCCACTACTTCGGAAACTCCAATCTCTCACCGAAGAAGGAGATCGTCTCGTTCTGCGGGAATTGGCTGAATTCGAGCGCTTTGAGCGAGCAGGATCACAGCTCGCAGAACGTCTATACGAACAGGCTCTCACTTGCAGAATGCGACCATTTTCAGAATTGGCTCCAATGCTTCGTCGGACGGCACGAGACACCGCGAAAATGCTCGGACGCGAAGTCAGCATTGAGATCCGGGGAGAATCAACGGAGGTCGATCGTGAGATGCTCGAAAAGTTGGAAGCGCCGCTTGTGCATCTCATCCGAAATGCAATCGACCATGGCATTGAGGCGCCAGACGAGCGCACGCTGAACGGCAAAACTCGGAGCGGCCAGATTCTCATTGAAGCTTCGCACCATGCGGGATTTTTGATCATCCGGGTAGCCGACGATGGATCTGGAGTTGATACCGAGTCACTGCGAAGCCGCGTCGTCAGCCGGAATTTCACCGATCTAGTCACCGCTGCCCGGCTCACCCGGGAGGAATTGCTCGAATTTTTGTTTCTGCCAGGATTTTCCATTCGAAACGAGGTTACTGAAACCTCGGGACGCGGAGTCGGGCTGGATATCGTCCAATCGGTCGTCCGTCAGGCCCAAGGCTCCGTCAAAATTGCGTCCGAACCGGGACACGGCGTGGAATTTGTTCTTCAACTTCCGATCTCACTCTCGGTTATACGCGCGCTGCTTTTTGAGGTCGCCGGGGAGCCATACGCCCTCCCGCTCGCTCGCGTGGATCGTGCCATGCGTGTGGGTCAGGATGAATTCGAATCCATCGAGGGAAGGCCGTATTTCAAGTTGGATGGAGCCCGCATCGGTGTCGTCGATGCAGCATCCGTACTCGGGCGCCCTGGGGTTTCTGATGCTACCGCATCGTATTTTTTGGTTCTGGGCGATCAATCGAAAAAGTTTGGTGTCATGGTGTCCAGGTTTCTGGGCGAATGCGAAATCGTCGTTCAGCCGCTGGATCCCAACCTCGGTAAGGTCCGCAACATCGCCGCCACAGCGCTCATGGAAGATGGATCTCCACTACTTTTAATTGACTATGCGGATTTCTTTCTTTCCATCGAGCGTCTAGTGAAGGACGGGGCCGTTGCGACACCTCTGGTAGTCGGTAACCGGGAGGTTTCAGCAACGCGCCGCATTCTGGTAGTTGATGACTCGCTGACTGTCCGCGAACTGGAGAGGAAACTCCTCACCAGCCTTGGATATCATGTCGAGATTGCTGTCGATGGCCTCGATGCTTGGAATGCCGCGCGACAGGGGAATTTTTCTGTGATTGTCACAGATGTGGATATGCCCCGGATGGATGGCATCGAACTGACCCACAAACTTAAAGCAGACAGTCGGCTGCGCGACACGCCAGTCATCATCGTCTCATATAAAGATCGCGATGAGGATCGACGCCGTGGCTTGGATGCGGGTGCGGATTATTATTTGACCAAGGCGAGTTTTCAGGACGAAGGACTGGCACGGGCGATAGCGGACGTACTCGGTGAGGAGGCAATTCTGCCATGACAATAGGCATCGTCAATGACATGGAAATGGCGGCTAAAGCCATTGCGATGACGCTCCTCAGCAGTGGCCAGCACAACGTTCTCTGGACAGCAACGACTGGACAGGAAGCGATTCTCAAGTGCAAAGGGCAACGGCCTGATATCGTTTTGATGGATTTGATAATGCCGGGCATGAACGGCGTTGAGACGACACGGCGAATCATGCAAGAATGTCCAACAGCAATTTTGGTGGTGACCGCTTCGGTGTCGGAAAATTGTGGACTGGCATTTCAAGCCATGGGTGCCGGTGCCCTGGATGCAATTTCCACCCCGGTGCTTGCGAATCGCGAGGGACAATCTGCATTCCTGACAAAAATCGCGCAGATCGCCACGATTATCCAAGCGGATAGATCGGCACCGTCTCCATTGCCCCCACAGGGCCACAGAAAAGTGGCTGAGAATGCAGAGGAAGGCACCAAACTCATCGTCATCGGTGCTTCGGCGGGTGGGCCGGCTGCTGTCTCAGAAATCCTGTCGAACCTTCCTCATCCTCTGGATGCCGCGCTGGTGATCATCCAGCATGTTGATGTGAGGTTTGTCGATGAAATGGCGACGTGGCTTCAAGGATTTACCCAGACACCGCTCGAAGTTGCCAAAGAAGGATGTCCTCTCATACACGGTCGGATCTACCTCGCTGGAAAAGACGGCCATATCGAGATTCAGCCCGATCGAAAATTCCACTATTGTCGCGAACCTTCAAATCTTGCATACCAGCCGTCCGTAGATGTCTTCCTTTCCAGTGTCGCCCGGCATTGGACGGATCACGCCATGGGGGTGATTCTCACCGGTATGGGAAAAGATGGCGCATCCGGGCTATTGGAATTGCGTCAGCGTGGACAACTCACGATCGCCCAAGATTTAGCCACATCCGCACTTAAGGGCATGCCCAAAGCCGCGGCTGACGCCAACGCTGCCAAGGAAATTCTTCCCCTGGAGAAAATCACACCCCGTATTTCCCTGTGGATGCAGGAAACCCGAGCCGTAAGACAATGAACACCGATCCCTTAGAAAAACAATCCATCATGGTCCTCCTCGTCGATGATCAACCAATCATCGGGGAGGCCGTCCGGCGCATCTTGAGCACCAACCCGAATATCGACCTCCATTTCTGTGCAGACGGGATGTCCGCGCTGGAAGTGGCAGAGAGCCTAAATCCAATGATCATTTTACAAGACTTGGTCATGCCGGGAATTGAAGGGATGCAATTGCTGCGACGCTACCGCCTGAGCACAAAGCTGCGCGATACTCCAGTCCTCGTCCTATCGACAAAAGAAGAGCCTGAAATCAAGCGCATGGCATTCGAAGCCGGAGCCCACGATTATCTAGTGAAATTACCAGATCCCATCGAGTTGATCGCGCGCGTTCAACACCATGCAAATGCCTGTCTCGCGCGTCGCCAGCTTACCGAGGCGCTGCGTGCCTTGCGAGAAAGCCAGCGTCAGCTCATGGACCGCAATGTGGCACTGGAGAATCTCAATGAACAAAAAAACCGCCTCTTGGGAATGGCGGCACATGATTTAAGAAATCCATTAGGGGTCGTCCTCACATACAGCGAGTTCCTTGAGTCAGAGGCCTTCGATGTCCTCGACGAAAGTCAGCGGGAATTCCTTTCGACAATCAAAAGTACAAGCGAGTTCATGCTTAAAATGATCAACGACCTGCTGGACGTCTCAACCATTGAGTCCGGTCAACTGCAACTAGACTGCCGCCCGACCGATCTGGAAGAACTCATCCGACATAACGTCGATCTAAATGCAGTGCTCGCCAGCAAAAAAAAGATCACATTAACTTTCCACCCAGGCACCCCGCTCCCCCGGTTATTGCTGGATGCCGGGAAGATCGAGCAGGTGTTCAACAACCTCATAGGCAACGCGGTCAAATACTCGCATTCCAACACCGCCGTTGATGTTTGCTGGGAAGTAAAGCCCAAGGAGGTTTGGATTACGGTAAATGATCAAGGACAGGGCATTCCACAAAACGATCTGCCGAAATTATTCAAGGCATTCGGCAAAGCAAATGTTCAG
>JBGSMR010000123.1:0-4739 GCA_041740065.1 Chthoniobacterales bacterium | reverse complement strand
CTTCACGGACCAACTGGAGCGAGATGCCGAAGGATATATTCGTTTCACGATCACGCGTGAAGCGCTCAAGGAGCTGGAGTTTATAGACGACGGTGATGGCAATAATGACCCTACCGGCATTAGTGGAAATGGGGGAGGGGGTGGCATCGGCGGTGGCGTTTCCGGTGGCAGCTTGGGAGGGGGGGGACTCTATGTTCCCATAAACCAACGCTCAGGCAGCAAACCCATCAACCACATTCCCTCAGAGCCTGAGGAGGACCGCGGAGAAACGTATGCCTCAACAGCGATCTACGCGTCAGGCAAGTTTGCAAGGCTGATCGCACACGTGCCAGGCAAGCGCACTGCGCCAGGAGTGCCCGTGCCCCGCTCACAGGATCCGGAGGATGAATACGTCGCCATTCTCCAACGAAACATCGACAACGACGATAACCGCCCGGAAGAAGCCCAAGACAATGACGATGCCGTGCTGGGAGCGCAGGATGACGACATCGTGCAGATAAAGTTTTCCATTGCCCCGAAGACGCTGGGTAAGGGAATGGTGACCATCACGCTGCCGAGCTCAGTGAGAGCCTTTGACAAAAATGGCCAGTTGCTACAGCCCTCAGATCTGACAATCAACCTGTCCAACCCGCAAGGCAAACTGGCAGCAATTAAATCAAACGAAGTAGAAATCTTCATTGAAGGCCTAGACGACTTCACAGCGACCCACGCGTCCATTTCCCTAGATGGGATTGTCGACAGTGTTTTCCTCCTGCCTGTTGATATTATCCCAAATTTTAACCGCGATGAGACGATTGACTTAGCGGGAAGCAAAGATCGGGGCAAAGTCACCGAACAGAAACCGCTTCGCTGGTGGATCAATGACGATTCCGATAATGGCGACATCGCCAGCGGTGACAGCGATGTTCCCGGTGCATTGACCGGGTGGTTCGAACGGGATGGCCGGACGCCGAATCACGACGACACCAAGATCAACGGGCGTTGCGATTTAACGGATTTCTTCCCGCTGCTCTTCGACCTCAAGCAAATGCTCCAAGTGCTGCCTCCAAGCGATTCGATTCAATACAAGTTGAAACACGAAGAAAATGCTTTGGGCTTCGTTTTCACCGATTTGACGCCAGACCAAGCCGACGACTTTTGCATTGAGGATGCCACCACGGGTTACGGCCCGAGCTTCACCCAGCCAGCAAAGGATGCCACCGTGACCAAGATCACCAGCGCAGGCGTCGTGCTCAACACCGCGTTTCTCAACAAGATCAAAGACGATGGGAAAGGCGTCTTGTTGTTCGAGGCCAGCAAAGCCACCGACAAACCGCTGATCCTCGAAGTCACCAAGGACGGACAGAAATTCACCGAAGTAAAGTTCTTCCTCAAAGCCGACAGCGTGGAAAAAATGTATCGTTGGGTGAACTTGCGCGGTGTGCAGGGCGTAGGCGGGAGTGTCACGCGGGCAACCAATGTTGCTCCGCCGGAGAATTATCCCGACGATTTGACCAGTGGGAAAAACTTCGTTTTGGTTCACGGCTACAGCGTCCGTGAGCAACAGGCGCGAGGCTGGAACGCGGAAACCTTCAAGCGACTGCACCAGATCGGCTCCAAAGCAAAATACGTCGCTGTGACTTGGCGGGGCGATGAAGGCAAAGCATCGGACTGGATACCATTTATCGGCGGATCAACGCCGGACTATTACGAAAATGTCATCAATGCGTTCCTGACCTCTCCTCATTTGGCAACTGCTGTGAATGGCTTGTCGGGCGAAAAATACATCGCGGGTCACAGCCTTGGAAACATGCTGACCGCCAGTGCGATCAAAGACCATTCGATGAGCGTCAACAAATACTATATGGTCGATGCTGCTGTCGCGATGGAGGCTTATGATGCCAGCTTGGAAAGTGACCAGACCATGCGCGGGAGAATGCGGAATCCTGACTGGCAGAATTACAACACGCGGCTCTGGAGCACGGAATGGTATAAGCTCTTCGATCTGGGCGATGGCCGACGGGATAAGCTGACGTGGCGCGGACGTTTTGGAAACATCGGTACCGCGATCAACTTCTATTCCAGCACCGAAGACGTGTTGCAGAATAATCCCAATGATCAGGTGCCCGGAATCGATATGAACCAGGGGTTGCTCGCATGGGCGAAGCAGGAAATGGAAAAGGGCAGCGCTCTGATTGCCTTGGCCACTTGGGACAGTCACGGAGGATGGGGCTTCAAAGCGAATTGGAACAACATCATCGGCTACAATCCACAAACCGGCGCACCGATAGCCGTGCGGCGGAGTCCCAGCGAGGCCGACACGCTGACTAACGCGCAGTTGCAGACTGATTCGTTCTTCAATCGGTTTGCCGACAATCGGCTTTACAACGCCACCCAGGGAAGCGCTGCCGCCACCGAATACAACACCCATTCGAAAATATTGGCCGAGGGTCTGCCCTCGCTCTCCTTTGCAACGGGTGCGAATAATCTCACTCCGTTTGGAGCAGCCCGTAACGTTGACATGATGAGTTTGAAGACGGGCACATGGCCGCGTGGCAACGGCGAATGGCGGCACAGCGACTTTCGTGAAGTGGCGTTTTATTTCACGCAAAAACTATACAAACGCTTCATCGACGAAGGGGAACTTAAACAATGAAATCAACATCTTCACGCCGTGGTTGCCTGCTCGCCTTAGTGTTTTGCTTTTCCTTGCTTTTGCCGGTTGAGGCCCAGCAAAAACAAGAACCTCTACCGCCGCCTCAACCAATCGCAAAGATTACTGGAAAAGTGATAGACGAAGGCGGTCAACCTTTGAGTGGTGCAGAGCTGACGATTGACTTCTTAATTGGGCAACTCGGAAGTTGGGGCACCCGCGATCTTACACACAAAGGAATAACTGGAAGCGATGGCGCCTTTTCGGCATCCGATCAAGCGGGCGGCGCGGCCAGCTTATCCGTTACCAAGGCGGGCCACTACAAAACCTACGGAGGGCGTTACCTGTTCAAAGAAAAGAAAGGCACCCAATGGGAGCCGTGGAATCCCACCGTTGAGCTTGTCCTCAAGCCGATCTTGAAGCCGATCCCGATGTATGCGCGGAAGGTGGAAATGCTCCGTGTTCCCGTGGTTGGTCAGCCCGCTGGTTTTGATTTGGTGGCGAGTGACTGGGTTGCTCCGCATGGAAAGGGCAGCGTCTCCGATCTGATCTTCACTCTGCAAAAGACGTTCGTAGACGTGGAGAAACCCTTTGAAGCATCATTGACTATCACCTTCGCCAACAAAGACGACGGCATTCAACCGACAATCGCCGCGCCACACGTTGGCAGTGAACTTCGGTTGCCGCGCTACGCGCCTGAAGACGGGTATGAAACCAAGCTTGTCAAAAGCACCTCCCGAGCGGCGGCCAATCAAATGATCGTTCCGGCCAACAAAGACGACCTCAATTACTTCTTCCGTGTCCGAACGGTAAAAAAGGACAAAAAAATCGTTAGCACCACTTACGGTAAAATTGACCGCGACATGGACTTTGACATCATCAACTCAGACACGGCTTTGTTGTTCTTCACCTACTATCTCAACCCGACGCCGAATGATCGGAACATGGAATTTGATCCCAAGCGCAATTTGCTCAAAGGGTTGAAGGACGCCGAAACGGTGAGCAATCCTTAACTTCCCAACCGTCAACGTGCAGCAACGCCGAGTCGCTGTCGCGCGTGGCAACGAACGCCAACCCTGGCTCAACTCCGATGAACTCGAACTCCGAAGTTGGGGCTTAAAAAGGAGGTTTTAAAGCACGACTTTTTCAAGGAGAGTTGGCTACGGAATCGAACTTCGGCGAAGTTGGAATGATCCAGTTTAAAACGGCCTCTATGAGGGGATTATAGGTCGCCAAGGGGTCGGTCCCGCTATTTTCCAGTTCATGCGTTCATCAGAAATACTGTGCTCGTTATTGTGCTTGGGGAGCCGCCGGGGAGTTGTGGGGCGATCGATCCCCGCGTCGTGGCTTCTTCTTTTCGGAGTCTTTGTACAATTTCTGCCTTCACGGGATGCGTTTCTTCATCGTTTCCAATTCCCAGAGGGTTGAGTTTCTTGCGGCAAGCGCCTCGCCAATGATCCCATTTGCCTTGGTCTCCAACCCCGCACGGGTGCGAGGGTTGCTTTTCCCTGCAATAGCTCCACCCTCAACCACGGTTTCCTCTTTCGGGCAGTTCGCAAAGCATGCATCTCCCATTCGGCCTTCTCGCAGGCCCGAAATTGCGTTTTTAAAAGCGTTCCTCGATCCTTGTCATCTTCGAAAAACGGTTCCCGCTGATCGCCCCGACGCATCACATGATAAATCGCTCCCTCGTAGTCGACTCCTAATTGCCTCGGCACCCTTTCCCCCTTATGCAACCCCTCGCAGCCCAGTTAATGTGAAATAGCCGGACCGACCCCTTTGCCGACCTGAACTCAGCGCTGTATCGTTGGCGAGGTTTTAGATTTATTTGGATTTTGTAGAGGTTGCTGGTCCAGAAATCTAGTTCACCTCATTCCACTGAAAATAGCGAAGAACCACCAATGATCATAGAAGACGCTCGGCCGCTTGAAGTTGCCGAATCTTAACCCGAATTCTTTGTAATTGGCGGGTGCGTGCTCTTGGATTTCTGATCGTCTGCTGTACGACTATCATGCGATTCGAAAGGTTTTCGATCTGGGCTTGAATGGAGGCTTTTGAAAAATCTATCACTGATCCTGACGCCTCAGTGGGTCCTGCTGGTCCTGCC